>NZ_JAKSYA010000030.1:0-359 GCF_022829485.1 Methylobacterium sp. J-059 | reverse complement strand
GGCGCGCCGACCTCTACGCCACCATCGCGCGCTGGACCGGGCCGCAGCGCGAGGCCCGCCCGGCCGCCCCGATCCCGGCGCCGGACGGCGCGAACGCGGTGCTCGACCCGGCGGTGTTCGACGCCCTCAAGGACGGCTTCGGGCCGGAGCGCGTGGCGACGCTGCTCGACCTGATGGGCAGCGAGCTGCGCGACCGCTTCCGCACCGACGAGGACGACCGGGTCCAGGTCGCTCACGACGCGCACGCGCTGGTCTCGGCCGCCGGCATGCTGGGCTTCACCCGGCTGTCGCGCCTGTGCCGCGAGATCGAGGCCGCCGCCCACGGCGACGGCGACCTGCGCCCGCTCATCCACCGGCTC
>NZ_JAKSYA010000150.1:0-74968 GCF_022829485.1 Methylobacterium sp. J-059 | reverse complement strand
CGACGCGATGCGGCTGCGGGTGCGCACGATGACCCTGCCCGACAGCTACCAGGACCACGACAGCCCGGACAAGATGTACGCCGAGGCCGGCCTCGACGCCGCCAGCATCGTCCGGAAGGTCGAGGACATCCTCCCCGAGCGTCAGGAAGGGCGTTCGCGTCTCCGCCTCGCTTGAGGGCGTCGTCGCGCGCCACGATCCGGGCCGCCTGTGGCCCGGATCGCCTTGTCGTGCACGTCATTCGATGACAAAAGCCGGCTTGCTGCGGTGCGATGCCCAAAACGAAGGCATCGCCCGCGTTCCCGTGACGATTCGAGCGTGATGGCAGAGGCGACCCCAAGCGGTTCTTCCGACCTCGGCCCGGTGCTGATCACCGGCGCGAGCGGCTTTCTCGGGCCGGCCCTGGTCGACGTGTTCCGCAACGCCGGATTTCCGGTGCGCATCATGGTGCGTGCCACGAGCCCGCGCACGAACCTGACCTGGTCCGACGTCGAGGTCGTCGAGGGCGACATGCGCGACCCGGAGGCTTGCGCGGCCGCGATGCGAGGGCAGCGCTACCTGATCCACGCCGCCGCCGACTATCGGCTCTGGGCGCCGGACATGGAGGAGATCGTCCGGACCAACCGCGACGGCACCCGCAACCTGATGCGCGCCGCCCTCGAGGCGCGCGTCGAGCGCGTGGTCTATACGTCCAGCGTCGCCACCATCAAGCCGCCGGACGACGGCGTCACGCCCTCGGACGAGACGCGGCCGCTGACGCCCGAGACCGCCATCGGCGCCTACAAGCGCAGCAAGGTCGTGGCCGAGCGCGTGGTCGACGCGATGGTGGCCGGCAGCGGACTGCCCGCGGTGATCGTCAACCCGTCGACGCCGATCGGCCCGCGCGACGTCAAGCCGACGCCGACCGGGCGCATCATCCAGGAGGCGGCGCTCGGCAAGATGCCGGCCTTCGTCGACACCGGCCTCAACCTCGCCCATGTCGACGACGTGGCCGCCGGCCACCTGCTCGCCCTGCGCAGGGGGCGGATCGGCGAGAAGTACATCCTCGGCGGCGAGAACGTGCTCCTTTCGCAGATGCTCGGCGACATCGCCCGCATGGTCGGCCGCAAGCCCCCGACGGTGAACCTGCCGCGGGCCGTGGTCTACCCGATCGCCTTCGTTTCCGAGCAGATGGCGCGCATCACCGGCAAGCAGCCCTTCGCCACGATCGACGGCATCCGCATGTCGCGCTACCGGATGTTCTTCTCCGACGCGAAGGCGCAGGCCGAGCTCGGCTACGCCGCCCGCCCCTACCGGGAGGGGCTGTCCGACGCGATCGACTGGTTCCGCGGCGCGGGATACCTGCCGGGAGCCGAGCGATGAGCGCGTCCGGCACCGCCACGGAGCTGCGCTCGGGCAAGGGTGCGAACGACGAGAACTTCCCCGTCGCCTCGCACCTGATCCATCCGAAGAATCGCGGCGCGATCCTCGCGTTCTATGATTTCGTCCGCGCCGGCGACGACGTCGCCGACCATGCCGCGCTGTCGCCCGAGCGCAAGCTCGCGCTTCTCGACGGTCTCGCCGACGCCCTGACCGGCGCGGGGGCCGCCGACCCGGAGGCCGAGCCGCTCAAGCGCGAGCTCGCCGCCCGCGGGCTGCCGCCGCGCCACGCCCTCGAGTTGCTCGACGCGTTCCGGATGGATGCGCGCAAGAACCGCTACGCCGACTGGGACGAGCTGATCCATTACTGCCGCTACTCGGCGATGCCGGTCGGTCGCTACGTCCTCGACGTGCACGGCGAGGATCCCGCCCGGGTCTGGGCCGCCTCGGACGCGATCTGCGCAGCGCTCCAGATCGTCAACCATCTCCAGGATTGCGGCAAGGATTTCCGCACTCTCGACCGGGTCTACATCCCGCAGGACGCGCTCGATCGGCACGGCGCCACCGTCGCCATGCTGGGAGCCGCCAGGGCGACGCCGCAATTGCGCGCGGTCATCCGCGACTTGGCCGAGCGGACGCTGGGCCTGCTCGACGCGGGCAAGGTGCTGCCGGACCTGATCGACGACCTGCGCCTGTCGCTGGAGATCGCGGCGATCCACCGGCTCGCCGTCGTCCTCGCCCGCGGGCTGCTCGATCGCGATCCGCTCTCGGAGAAGGTCCATTACGGCAAGGCCGGTTTCGCGTTGACGGCGCTCGGCGGCATCGGCGCGACGCTGGCCCGCCGGCCGTTCCGAGGCCGCATCGTCCGCGCGGCGCCGCAGGGCAAGGCTTACCCATGACCGTCACCGCCACCGCGACGGCCCTGCCCGCTGACGAGGCCCCGGCCCTGCCGGCGGCCGGCTCGTCGTTCTACACCGCGATGCGCCTGCTGCCGAAGGAGCGGCGCGAGGCGATGTACGCCGTCTACGCGTTCTGCCGTGCGGTCGACGACGTCGCCGACGACGGCGGCGCGGCCGACCTGCGCGCGGCCGAGCTCGACCGCTGGCGCGCCGACATCGACGGACTCTATGCCGGCAGGCCCGCGGCGCGCGTGCGCGACCTCGTGGTTCCGGTGCAGCGCTACGACCTGAAGCGGGAAGACTTCCACGCCGTGATCGACGGCATGGCGATGGACGCGTTCGAGGACATCGTCGCGCCCGACGCGGCGACCCTCGACCTCTACTGCGACCGGGTCGCCAGCGCCGTCGGGCGCCTGTCCGTGCGGATCTTCGGCATGCCGGAGGCGCTCGGCATCGAGCTCGCCTGGCACGAGGGCCGGGCGCTGCAGCTCACCAACATCCTGCGCGACATCGACGAGGATGCCGAGCGCGGCCGGCTCTACCTGCCGCGGGAAAGGCTCGCCGCGATCGGCCTGACCGATCCGACGCCGCACGCGGCGATCACGCATCCGCGCATCGGCGAGGTCTGCGCCGCGCTCGCGGCGGAGGCCGAGGCGCATTACGCCGCGACCTGGGCGATCATCGCCAAGAGCCCGCGCAAGCCGACCAAGGCGGCCCGCCTGATGGCGGCGGCCTACCGGCTCTACCTCGTCGCGCTGCTCAAGCGCGGCTGGGCGATGCCGCGGGCGCGGGTGAAGCCGAGGAAGCTCGCCCTCGTCGCCGTGGCGCTTCGGCACGGGATCGTCTGATGGCGACGGTCCACGTCGTCGGTGCCGGGCTCGCGGGCCTGTCGGCCGCCGTCTCCCTGGTGGAACGCGGCGCCCACGTCGTCGTGCACGAGGCGGCCAAGCAGGCCGGCGGCCGCTGCCGGTCGTACTACGACCCGACGCTCGGTCTCGAGCTCGACAACGGCAATCACCTGCTGCTGTCGGGCAACGCCGACGCCCTCGAGTTCCTGAAGCGCGTCGGCGCGCCGGACGACGCGCTGACCGGCCCGGACGAGGCCGCCTTCCCGTTCGCCGACCTGAAGACCGGCGAGCGCTGGACCCTTCGCCCGAATGCGGGCCGGGTGCCGTGGTGGGTGCTGAGCAAGGCGCGCCGCGTGCCGGGTAGCCGCGCGCGCGACTACCTCGCGCCGCTCGGCATCCTGCGGGCGGCAGCCGGCAAGGCGGACGGTGCCGGCGGGACGATCGGCGCCAGCATGGCCTGCGAGGGCGCGCTCTACGACCGGCTCTGGCATCCGGTCCTGCTGGCGGCGCTGAACACCGAGGTCGCCGAGAGCGATGTCGGGCTGGCCGCCAAGATCCTCCGCGAGACGCTGGGCGCCGGCGGGGCGGCTTGCCGCCCGCTGGTGGCGGTGAAGGGCCTGTCCTACGCCTTCGTCGACCCGGCGCTGCGGTACCTCGCATCGAGCGGCGCCTCCGTCCGCTTCGGCCGGCGCCTGCGTGGGTTGGGCCTCGGCGCGGCCGGCGTCGAGCGGCTCGACTTCGCCGACGGGGCGGTCGACGTGGCGGACGGCGATTCGGTCGTGCTGGCCTTGCCGCCCTGGGTCGCCTCCGAGATGCTGCCCGGCCTGTCCGCGCCGAAGGCGTTCCGCTCGATCGTCAACGCCCATTTCAAGATGGTGCCGAAGGCGGGCTCGCCGCTGATCCTCGGCATGGTGAACTCGCTGACCGAGTGGCTTTTCGCCTATCCCGACCGCTATTCGGTGACGATCAGCGGCGCCGACCGGCTGCTCGACGTGCCGCGCGAAGATTTGGCCAAGCAGATCTGGGCCGAGATCGCGACCGTGGCCGACCTTGCCCCGGAACTGCCAAGCTGGCAGATCGTCAAGGAGAAGCGCGCGACCTTCGCCGCGACGCCGGTTGAGGCCGCGCGCCGCGCCGGCGCGGAGACGGCGTGGTCGAACCTCGTGCTCGCGGGCGACTGGACGGCCACCGGGCTGCCCTCGACGATCGAGGGGTCGATCCGCTCGGGCAAGACGGCCGCACTCGCCCTGTCGTGCGATCCGGCACGCACGCGCGGCGCCGCATGAGGCAGGACCGAGACGAGCATGCGTTCGGACCGGCGACGGGCCGGTACGGCCCATGCGTAGGCAGGACGAGACGGGCGAGCCGTGATCCGATCCGGGACGATCGGGCGCGGATCGAGAGTTGTGGCCGTTTGAGGCGAGGATGATGCGAGAGGCTGTGAACAAGGTCGAGGCGCTGCAACGCCCGAAGACCCAGGCGATTTCCCTCGACGACGTCGATCACGGCGTCGCACGAGCGACCCGCGCCCTGACCGCTCTCGCCCAGGCCGACGGGCACATCTGCTTCGAGCTCGAGGCCGACGCCACGATCCCGTCCGAGTACATCCTGTTCCACCAGTTCCGCGACACCCGCCCCCCCGAGGGCCTGGAGCCGAAGATCGGCAATTACCTGCGCCGCACGCAGGAGAAGCATGGCGGCTGGGCCCTCGTCCACGAGGGGCCGTTCGACATGAGCTGCACGGTGAAGGCCTACTTCGCCCTCAAGATGATCGGCGACGACATCGAGGCGCCGCACATGCGCCGGGCACGCGAGGCGATCCTGTCGCGCGGCGGCGCGGCGCAATCCAACGTCTTCACCCGCTTCATCCTGGCGCTCTACGGCGAGGTGCCGTGGTCGGCGGTGCCGGTGATGCCGGTCGAGGTGATGTTCCTGCCGAAGTGGTTCCCGTTCCACCTCGACAAGGTGTCGTACTGGGCCCGCTGCGTGATGGTGCCGCTCTTCGTGCTGCAGGCGACCAAGCCGCGGGCGAAGAACCCGCGCGGCGTCGGCATCGGCGAGCTGTTCCTGACGCCCCCGTCCAGCGTGCGCCGCTGGCCCGGCAGCCCGCACGCGACCTGGCCGTGGACGCCGATCTTCGGCGCGATCGACCGCGTGCTGCAGAAGGTGGAGGCCTACTTCCCCCATCGCATCCGCCTGCGGGCGATGGAGAAGGCGCGGGCCTGGGTCAGCGAGCGCCTGAACGGCGAGGACGGGCTCGGCGCGATCTTCCCGGCCATGGTCAACACCGTGCTGATGTACGAGGCGATGGGCTACGGCCCGGACCATCCGCAGGTCCGCGTCGCCTGCGACGCGATCGAGAAGCTCGTCGTGGTGAAGGCGCACGAGGCCTACGTGCAACCCTGCGTCTCCCCGGTCTGGGACACCGCTCTGGCCGGGCACGCGCTGCTCGAGGCCGGCGGCACCGATGCCGAGGGGCAGGCCCGCGCCGGCCTCGACTGGCTGTTGCCGCGCCAGGTGCTCGACATCGCCGGCGACTGGGCGGCGGCCAAGCCCAAGGTCCGCCCCGGCGGCTGGGCCTTCCAGTACGCCAACGCCCACTACCCGGACCTCGACGACACCGCCGTCGTGGTGATGGCGATGGACCGCGCCATGCGCCAGCACGGGCTGGTGGCCAACATGCCGGACTACACCGCCTCGATCGCCCGGGCGCGCGAATGGGTCGAGGGCCTGCAGTCGAAGGACGGCGGCTGGGCGGCGTTCGACGCCGACAACAACCACATGTACCTCAACCACATCCCGTTCTCGGATCACGGCGCGCTGCTCGACCCGCCGACCGCGGACGTGACCGCCCGCGTCGTGTCGATGCTGTCGCAGCTCGGCGAGACCCGCGAATCGTCGAAGGCCCTCGATCGCGGCGTGACCTACCTGCTCAATGACCAGGAGCAGGACGGCAGCTGGTACGGCCGCTGGGGCATGAACTTCATCTACGGCACGTGGTCGGTGCTGTGCGCGCTGAACGCGGCCGGGGTCGATCCCGCCTCGCCCGAGATCCGGCGCGCCGTGGAATGGCTGATCCGCATCCAGAACCCGGATGGCGGCTGGGGCGAGGACGCGTCGAGCTACAAGATCGATCCGGCGTTCGAGGCCGGCTCCTCCACCGCATCGCAGACCGCCTGGGCGCTGCTCGCCCTGATGGCCGCCGGGGAATGCGACGACCCGGCCGTGACCCGCGGCATCAACTTCCTGGCGCGCACGCAAGGAACCGACGGCTTCTGGAACGAGGAGCGCTACACCGCGACCGGTTTCCCGCGGGTGTTCTACCTGCGCTACCATGGCTATCCGAAGTTCTTCCCGCTCTGGGCGATGGCGCGCTACCGCAACCTCAAGCGCGGCAACAGCCGCCGGGTGGCGTTCGGGATGTGATCGGCCGACTTTGCGCGATCCGAGCGGAGCGGGCACGGGCGGGAAGGACCGCCTGCGCCCCCCCGGGCTCGGCGAGCGGTCGGGGTGATTTGTAGGACGGACCGCCGGTGATCGCTTCGCGGATGCCACCCTTCACGATCGTCGACCCATGATTCGCGTGGAGCCGGCGTCCCCTGCCCGCGCGGTCGGTCTCCATGCGCCCGACCCCGCGTCGAGCCTTCCGGTGCTCGCCGTCACGGGCCTCGCCAAGGAACGCCGGCTCGCCTCGGGCCCCGGCGTCGAGGCAGTGGGTGCCGGCGGAAATCCCGCCCGTCTCGCCGCCCTGCTGGCGTCGCGGGACCCGCCCGGCTGCCGCGCGATCGTCAGTATCGGCATCGCGGGCGGTCTCGATCCGGACCTCGTTCCGGGCGACGTGGTGGTCGCGGCCGGAATCGTCGCGGCGGACCGGCGCTACGAGGCCGATCCGGCGGTCGCGGCCGCCCTGCTCGCGCGCCTCGGTCTGCCTGGCGACACGGTTCGCTCCGGCGACCTCGCCGGCGTAGATGCTGCGGTGATGAGCGTCGCGGGAAAGGCCGAGCTGCGGGCGCGCACCCGGGCGCTCGCCGTCGACATGGAATCGCACGTCGCCGCCGCCTTCGCGGAGCGGCACGGTCTGCCGTTCGCGGCGATCCGCGTGGTCTGCGATCCGGCGCACCGGGCCTTACCCGCCTTCGCCGCGCAGGCCCTCAAGCCGAACGGCGAGCCCGACATGCTCGCCGTCCTCTCGGCTGTCGCACGAGGATCGGCCCGGATCGGCGATCTCGTCCGCCTCGCCCGCGATTCGAACGCCGCCTTCGGGGCACTGAGCCGCTGCCGCACGCTCCTCGGCCCGAGCCTCGGGGTGCCGCCGCACGAGGATCGCCGCGGCGCCTGAGCGTGCGGCTTCGGCGATCCTCTAGCTCGCCTGCTACCACTGATAGCGAAGTCCCGCGGTGACGCCGTGGGCGACGCCCGTGCGGGTGCCGATGGCCGCCTGATAGTCGACCCGCCAGCCCAGGTCGTCGGTGAGGCTGCCCTGCAGGCCGGCGCCGGCGCTGACGAAGTCGTCGCGCAGGAACGGCACGGCCACGGCGGCGGTGGCGAGACCGTTCTGGACGCTGGCGAGACGCACGGTGCCGCTGCTGCCTTGCGGACCCGTGGCGAGGTTGTACGCCAAGCGCACCGACGGGATCAGTCCGGCGAGCCCGTAATAGGCCAGCTCGCCGCCGAAGCGCACCGTGGTTTGGACCAGGGTGAGGTCGCGATACGCGATGTTGTTGCCCGCCGCTCCGGTCTCCGTGAAGCCGTCGACGGTGCCGGACAGGTGGGTGATGCCTGCGAACGGCGTCAGCCCGAGGTCGCCGGCTCGGATCGGCACGCCGGCCTCGCCGTCGATCGCGAAGGCGCTGCCCGAGCTGCGCCCGGACGCAGTGAGCCCGTAGGCCGCAGGTCGGCGGATCCCGTCGAGGCTGACCTCCGGCGCGCCGCCGACGATGCCCTGGGCGTAGAAGTCCGCACCGTAGTAGCCGGCATAGGCCGAGACCGTGAAGGCGCTCTGGTCCTGCCGGAAGCCGCCGGCGCGGCTGAGCGACCCGCCGCCGCCGCCGACGGCGACGCCCGCGCGCCAAGCTCCGGGCAGCGGAAGATCGAGTCCGGCGCTGCCCTGCGCGATGGTGCGGTCGAGGGCGAGGCCGCCGTTGCGCGGCTGGTCGGCGAACACGACATCGCCGCCGATCCACAAGCCGCCGGACTGGCTCCAGGGCCCGACGAGGCCCTGGCCGCGGCGCAGGGCGGCGAGGTGGTCCTGCACGCCCCGTGTCGCCGACGCGGCGAAGCCGAGGGTCGCGCCGCCGAGCCCCTGAAGCACCACGGGCGCCGTCTGCTTCATCACCGCGAGGGAGAGCGGATCGACGTAGGTGGGCAGCGTCAAGCGATAGGCGAGCAGCACCGAATCGTTGTTGATGCCGGCATCGTAGCCCTGACCGTTGATGCTGCCCTGCCGGGTGAGGAAGTCATTGTCGTTGCCGACGAGCAGGAAATAGTCGTTCGGCGCCCGCTCGCTCAGCACCGGCACGAGACCGAGGGCCTCGAACTTCTCCGAGAGCGTGGTCTGGGTCGCCGGGTTGGTGTTGAGGTTCATGCCGAAGCGCCCGAGCTGGACCGGGTTCAGCAGGTTGACGATCTCGGTCGTCTGCGCCGGCTGGACCCCGGGCCGCAGGGTGCCCCCCGGCGAGATCGGGGTGGCCCCGTCGTAGGGGGTGCCGGCGATGTTTGTGGCCTGCGCGATGTCGACCAGCAGGACGCTCTTGTAGACGATCGGCGTGGTGTTGCCGGTGCCGAGCCCGTTCGAGTCGCGCGAGAGCACGAGGAACTGGGTGTCGTTGAGGGCCAGCATGTCGCTCTGTGCCGCCGTCCGGTTCGGCGCGCCGCCGTTGCCGGTGTCGCGGTAGGTCGGCAGCTGCAGCACGTATTCGCGCGCGGGCGCGGCCGGTACCGCGCTGCCGGCGAGGTCGTAGATCAGGATGCAGGTGTTGTTGCGCTGCTGCTGATTCGGGCCGGAATCCTGGAGCGTGGCGCTCTGCAGGATGGTAACGAGGCTGCGGCCGTCGGGGGCCAGCGACAGCGCCTCGAAGCCCTGGTTGTTGCGTCGGCCGGTGTCGGGCGGGTTGATCGAGTTGAAGTCGAGCGCCCCGGTCGTGCGCGGCCGGATCGCGTCGGGCACGCCGAGCACGCCCTGAAGCTGCCCGCCGGCGCTGAAGTAATAGATGTTCGGCCCGTACTCGTCGCTGACGTAGAAGGAGCCGTCGATTCGCCGCGCGAGACCTTCCGCATCGAGGCTGATCCGGCCTGCGCTCGGCCCGCTCGCCGCCGAAGGCAGCACCGCGCCGAGCTGGGTCGTGGTGCCGGATGCCGGATCGAGATCGCTGAAGCGCCGGCCGTTGGCATCGGTGAGCACGATGCCGCCATTCGGCACGATCGCGATCTGCCGCTGGGAGGCGATCGATTGCGGCAGGCCCGCGCCGGGATCGGGCGTGAAGCTGAGATTGAAGCGGTTCAGCCGGCCGGCGTAATCGGAGAACAGCCCTCCGCTCGGATCGTTGTAGCCCCGATCGGGCAGCGTGTAGAGCGTGCCGCTGTAGGTGGCCCCCAAGCGCCGCCAGCTGGCGAGGTCGATCGCGAGCGCGGAGAACGAGCCCAGCGTGTCGCCGAGGAAGTCGCGGGTGGTGGCCGGCAGCCGGCCGACGCCCTGGAGACCCTGGTTCACGAAGGTCGCATCGCCAACCGTCACCGCCACTGGGCCGTCGGCCGTCGTCAGGTTCGGCGTGCGGATCGCCTGGGCCGAGGCCGCGCCCGTCAGGTACGCGAGCACGCCGAATGAGCCCACGGCTCGCGCCGCGCCGTACCATGTCACCATCGCGGGATCCCCCAGCCACTCAAGCTGAGCCGCAGCTAGGGATCGGGCATGACGGCCCGGTGACGGCAGGAAGGATATTTGTCCTGCGTTGGGTCGGCTGCAGACACCGTGTCGCGAAAGGCACGACGCTCCACCGAGCCTCGCCGAAACGAAGGAGGCCCGCACGGTTTCCCGGGCGGGCCTCCTCGAATGCGCGTGGCCGAGCCGTCAGGCCGCGGTGCGGTTGCGGGCTTCGCGCTTGGTGTCGACGCCGGAGGCTTTGATCTCAGAGAGCTTCTGGGCGACGTTGCGGGAGAACACGAACTCGGCCGGGCGCTGGTTCTCGAGGCTGACCTCGGGGGCCATCTCACCCTCGGTCTTGATCCCGCGGATGGCGTGGATCAGCGGCTTCCAGGGCTTGCGCACCGAATCGACCACCGAGGAGGCCTCGTAGCCCGAGTGGACCATGCAGTCGGCGCACTTCTCGTAGTTGCCGGTGCCGTAGGAATCCCAGTCGGTGTCCTCCATCAGCTCCTTGAACGTGGCCGCGTAGCCCTCGCCGAGCAGGTAGCAGGGCTTCTGCCAGCCGAACACGGTGCGGGTGGGGTTGCCCCAGGGCGTGCAATGGTAGGTCTGGTTGCCGGCGAGGAAGTCGAGGAACAGGCCCGACTGCTGGAACGCCCACTTCTGGCGGCCCTTCTCCTTGCCGGCGCGGAACACGCCGCGGAACAGGTCCTTCGTCGCCTTGCGGTTCAGGAAGTGCTGCTGGTCGGGCGCGCGCTCGTAGGCGTAGCCGGGCGAGACGGTGATGCCGTCGATGCCCATCTTGGTCACGCTGTCGAAGAAGTCGGCGATCTTGTCCGAGGACGAGTTGTTGAAGAAGGTGCAGTTGATGGTGACGCGGAAGCCCATCTCCTTCGCCTTGGCGATCGCCGCCACGGCCTTGTCGTAGACGCCGCGCTGGCAGACCGAGCCGTCGTGCATCTCCTTGTCGCCGTCGAGATGGATCGACCAGGTGAAGTACGGGCTCGGCTTGTACTCCTTGATCTTCTTCTCGAGCAGCAGCGCGTTCGTGCACACGATCGCGAACTTCTTCTGCGCGATGATGCCCTCGACGATCTGCGGCAGGTCCTTGTGCAGCAGCGGCTCGCCGCCGGCGATCACCACCATCGGGGCGCCGCACTCGCGCACGGATTCCAGCGCGTCCGCCACGGGCAGGCGCTTGTTCAGGATCTCGTCGGGGTAATCGATCTTGCCGCAGCCGGCGCAGGCGAGATTGCAGCGGAACAGGGGCTCCATCATCATCACGAGCGGATAGCGCTTCCGGCCGGTGAGATGCTGCTTGATGATGTAGCTGCCGATCGTCGCGACATACCGGAGGGGGATTCCCAAGATACGGCTCCTGTTTGCGTAGCCCCGAACCAAGGGGCTGCTTAACGTGAAAAAAATTCGAATTCCAGCGCTCTAGCCTGGAACCGATCTGAACGGGCCGGTCCTGGGCCGTTTCGCGTGCGTGTTTGCGGGGCTGACGCAACCGCGCCACAGCCCGAGGGCCGTTCCTGCGAACGCGTCCTGCTTCGGGGGGGACCCCATCCTGCCAATGCGTCGGCAATGCGACGGCAGTCCCGCGAAACGGCGCATCCCGTGATATTGCGGTGCGAAACGGCGCCGGCGCCACACATCGATGGGGAGAGCCACCCGCGTCGGAGGTCGCTGCGCTGCGTTGCAATCGCAGGGCTGCAAGATTACTGAGCGCTGCGGCCTTGGCGCAACGATCGTGCCTCGGATGCGTCCTCATCCCGCGTCGTCCGGTGCGTTCACCGGGTCGGCGCCGCGTCTTCGGCCACACGGCATCGTGAGACGACCGCGTCTCGATCAGGTCCGATCCTGCCTCGATGCGACCGGGTGGATGTGGCGAAGGTCTCGCGCCGTCGACGGGTCCCGCGGGAACCGTCCCGGTAGCATACAAGATGTGAGAGTCGTGCGGCCTCGAAGGGCAGCCGCTCCAGGCAGGTAGGGTACTCGTGATCGAACGTCTCGTCGCGTTTTCCGTCCGACATCGCTGGGTCGTGATCGCTCTGGTGGCCCTGGTCACCGCCGCCAGCACCGGCATCGCGGCGCATCTGTTCCGCATCAACACCGATGTCGAGCGGCTGATCGATCCGAAGGAGCCCTGGCGCCAGGACGAGATCAACTACGAGAAGGCGTTCCCGCAGCGCACGAACACGGTCGTCGCGGTGATCGACGGCAAGACCCCGGAGCAGGCGGAAGAGGCCGCGAGCGCCTTCGCCAAGGCGATCGCCGTCCACAAGAACCTGATCGAGACGGTCTACCGGCCCGACGGCGGCCCCTTCTTCGAGAAGAACGGCCTGCTGCTGCTGCCGCAGGCGGAACTGGAGAAAACCACCGAGCAGCTGGTGCAGCAGCAGGGCCTGCTTGGGCCGCTCGCCTCCGATCCGAGCCTGCGCGGCGTGATGCGGGTGCTGGCGCTCGGCGCCCGCGGCATCAAGAGCGGCGACGCCAAGATCGAGGATCTCGACAAGCCGATGGGCGAGATCGACCGGACGTTGCAGACGGTGCTCGACGGCAAGCCGGCGCGGATGTCCTGGCAGCTCCTGCTGTCGGGCGGCGAGAGCAAGACCACCGACCTGCGCAAGTTCGTGCTGATCCAGCCGGTGCTCGATTTCAACGCGCTGCAGCCGGGCTACACCGCGACGAAGCTGATCCGGAACGTCGCCAAGGAGCTGAACATCGATCCCGAGCACGGGCTCGAGATGCGTCTCACCGGCCCGGTCGCGGTCGCCGACGACGAGTTCGCGACGCTGTCCGACGACGCGCTGCTGAACAACCTCGTCACCGTCGGCGCCATCGTCCTGTTCCTCTGGCTCGCCCTGCGCTCGGCGCCGCTGGTGGTGTCGGTTCTGATCACCACCTTCTCCGGCCTGATCGTCACGGCGGCGCTCGGGCTGCTGATGGTGGGCGAGCTCAACCCGATCTCGGTGGCCTTCGCGGCTCTGTTCGTCGGCCTCGGCATCGATTTCGGCATTCAGTTCTCGGTGCGCTACCGCGCCGACCGCTACGAGCAGCCGACGCTCGAGGACGCGATCCGCGCCGCCGCGCGCGGGGTCGGCTGGTCGCTGACCCTGGCGGCGGTGTCGCTGATCGCCGGCTTCTTCGCCTTCCTGCCGACCGCGTTCCGCGGCGTGTCCGAGCTCGGCCTGATCGCCGGCGTCGGCATGGTCGTCGCCTACCTGTTCGCGATCACCCTCCTCCCGGCGCTGATCGCCGTGTTCCGGCCGAAGGGCGAGAAGGCCGCCGTCGAGACCACGTGGCTCGCAGGCGTCGATCCGTGGATCATCCGCAATCGCAAGCCGGTGCTGATCGTCGTCGGCCTCGTCACGCTGGCCGGCGCCCCGCTGCTGTGGAAGCTGCCCTTCGATTCGAACCCGATGCACCTGCGCAGCCCGCACGTGGAATCGATCGCGACCTATCTTGACCTGATCAAGGATCCCGCCACGAGCCCGAACGTCGCCGACGTGCTGGCTCCGAGCGTCGACGCCGTGCCCGAGGTCACGAAGAAGCTCGCCGCGCTGCCGCTGGCCGCCGACATCATGAGCATCGACACCTTCGTGCCGCGCGACCAGGACAAGAAGCTCGCCACCGTCGCCGAGACGGCCGAGCTGCTCGATCCGATCCTCAACCCGACGCGCAAGCCGTCGCCGCCGACCGATGCCGACAACGTCAAGGCCTTGAAGGACACCGCGGCCGCCCTGACCGGCATCGCCGGCGGCAATGCGCCCGGCAACAAGACCGCCGGCCGTCTCTCCAGCACGCTCGACAAGCTGGCGGCCGCCAAGCCGGCGACGCGCGAGGCCGCCTCGGTCGCCCTCACCACCGATCTCGGCCCGCTGCTCTCGCGGCTGCGGACGGTGCTGCATCCCGAGAAGATCACCCTCGCCAACCTGCCGCCGCAGCTGAAGGCCGAATGGGTCGCCGCCGACGGCCGCGCCCGCATCGAGGTGCATCCGAAGGGCAATTCCAACGACGACGAGGTGCTGCGGCAGTTCGCATCCGAGATCCAGAGCGTCGCGCCGCACGCCACCGGCGCGCCGATCGCCACGACCTCGTCGAGCTACACCATCCTCGGCGCCTTCGTGCAGGCGGCGGTGACCGCCCTGGTGCTGATCTTCATCATCCTCTCGGTGGCGCTGCGGAAGCCTTGGGACGTGGCGATGACGCTCGGGCCGTTGGTGCTCGCCACCTTGTGGACGCTGATGGCGCTGCACGTCGTCGGCATGCCGCTGAACTTCGCCAACATCATCGCCCTGCCGCTGATGCTCGCGGTCGGCGTGGCGTTCCACATCTACTACGTGATCGCTTGGCGGGCCGGCGTCACCGACATGCTGGCCTCCAGCCTGACGCGGGCGATCTTCTTTTCCGCGCTGACCACGGGGACCGCCTTCGGCTCGCTGGTGCTGTCGAGCCATCCCGGCACGGCGAGCATGGGCAAGCTGCTGGCGCTGTCGCTGTTCTTCACGCTCATCGCCGCCTTCTTCGTGGTGCCGGCCTTCCTCGGTCCGCCGCCGGCCAAGCCCGATGCCGATCGCCCCGAGGGGGAAGAGGCCGGCCGGTTGCCCGGCACGGGCCAAGCCGTCCGCCCGGAGCCCGCCGCCGTGAAGTGACGGACGGCAGGCCTTTCTGCTCAAACGCACGGCGTCGTCCCACGGGGACGGCGCCGTTCTCGTTTGGTGGGCAGGCCTTTATCCGCGAGCGACCTCGGTCGGCGTGCGGGCTGCGATCAGTGCGCGGGCTTCGCGGTGCCGGTCCCGGTCGGCTCGGTCACGTTCGCCTTGGCGGATGCTCCCGCGGCCTTGGAGGCCTGCGGCAGGCTCGTCGCATCGATGACGTCGAAGCGGACGCCGTCCTCGGCCTGCTTCAGCGCGGCATTCGCCTCGTAGTACTTGCCCGGGTCCAGCAGCGTCGCAGCCTGGTCGACATCCGCCGTCGTCTTCGCCAGCGGCACGACGGCCATGGTGAAGTTCACGTTCACGCCGGCCAGCTTCAGCTTCTCGGCCGCGCCCTTCCGGTCGCCCTTCTCGAGATTCTTGTTGGCATCGGCCACAGCTGCCGCCTTCTGCGGCGTGGCGACGAAATCCTCGTCGAGCAGCAGCTGCCCGTCGACCGGCAGCCACGCGACGGGCTGCTTCATGTCGCCGACGCCGGTGCCCTTGGCCGGCATCGCCTTGGCGGCGGCGGGCGGCTTGAGATCGGCCTCCGCCTTGGTGAACACGCTCTCGTCGGTCTTCGCCTTTGCGAGGACCGCCTGCGCATCGTGGACCAGCGTCTTGGCCTGGGCCGGGTCGGCATCGAAGATCGCGATCCGGGCGAGATGCAGGTCGCGGAAGCCCTTCGCCCCATCGGCCGACAGCTTGCCGACGTCCTTCTGGATCGCGGTTTCGTGGGAGGCGGCGGTCGTCGCAGCTTGGTCGGCGGCGTAGGCGGCGCCCCCGAGGGCGACGGAGGCGGTTAAGACGGTGGCGAGAAGGGTGTAGCGGGTCATGACGACATCTCCGATCCGTCCCATGCGGCGGCGAGGGTCTGTTGCGACGATCGTCTTGTGCCCTGGGGCTGCTGTCGGAACGCGGGCGCCGAAGCTCACGTTGCATGAAATTTTGGTCATCAATCAGACATGCTGCCGAAAGGCACGTCCTGATGAGCAATTTGCGAAGATATACAGTCGCTTTACAGTGTCGTTTCTGAAGCGTTTGAGGCGAATGCTACTGCGGGCTCCGTGATGACGTCGTCATCGTCTATTCGGTGCGAAATCCGAAAACCCGCCGCAGACGATCCCCGACCGCGCGACCGCATCCACGGAGGCCCGCGCGACGAGCGCGTCCCGCTCCGCGGCGTAGGCGTAGCCCGGCGCCTCGCCGAGGAAGCCGCCGGCGGTGGCCGGGTGGGTGTAGAGCTCGGTCAGGCCGTCGGGCAGGTGCGCGAGCAGGCCGGCCACGCGGGCGGGCGTCATCGCTCCGGACCAGGCCAGACCCAGGGTTCGATCGGGAATGGTCAGCCCCATCATCCGGGCCCGGACCGCGAGCAGGGCCGCCCAGGGTGCCGTATCGAGGGCCACCCGCGGGGTCGCACCCGGCTCGGCGCGCTTCAGCACCGCCCGCGGCTCGCGCGGCACGCGGATCGAGCGCATCCCGTAACGCGGCCCGATCGACAGCACCGCGCCGGCGATCAACGGATGCACGTGGAAGTGCTTATGCGCGTTCACGTGATCGAGTGGCAGACCGGTGATGCGGTAGGCCTCGAACTGCGCGGTGATCTCGGCGGCGAGCTGGCGGCGGACCGCCGGCCTCAGCGCAAGGTCGAGGCCGAGGCGTTCCATGTCGCGACGCATCAGGCCGGCGTCATCGGTGAGATCCGGCAAGGTGGCGGCCGGCAGCGTCGGCCACGCCTCGACGAGCACCAGATGCAATCCCACGCGTAGCGACGGCATCCGCTTGGCGCGGGCGACCGCGTCCGCGGCGGCGGGGGCCGAGACCATCAGGCTCGCCGCCGTGAGGATGCCGTCGCGATGGGCCTGCTCGACCGCCTCGTTGACCTCCGGGCTCAGGCCGAAATCGTCGGCGGTGACGACGAGACGCTTCACGAGACACTCCGGTGTACGGGGGCGCGGCTGTTTGCCGGGGGCCTCGGGCTCGGACCCCTGAACGAAGACGGCCGGGCTTTGGGGCCCGGCCGTCTGGATCGGTCGATGCGATGGAAAGCTGGCGCCCTTGTCAAGCGGCCTTGGCGGTGCCCTGACGCTCCTTGAGGAAGCGGTAGAACTCCACGCCCTCGCGCAGGCGGCGCTTCATCATGTCGGGCGAGCGCACCATCTCGGAGACGATCGAGGCGATCTTCGGAGCGCGGAAGTAGAACTTCCGGTAGAACTCCTCCACCGCCGCGAAGATCTCGGCGTGCGACAGGTGCGGGTAGTGCAGCGGCGCGATCTGCACGCCGTTCTCATCCACGAGCTCGGCGTTCTCGACGTCGAGCCAGCCGTTCTCCACCGCCTGCTTGTAGAGGAAGGTGCCGGGGTACGGCGCCGCCAGCGAGGCCTGGATGGTGTGCGGGTTGATGCGCTTGGCGAAGGCGATCGTCTCCTGGATCGTCTCGCGGGTCTCACCCGGCAGGCCGACGATGAAGGTGCCGTGGATCGCGATGCCGAGGTCGTGGCAATCCTTGGTGAACTTCTCGGCGACCTCGACGCGCATGCCCTTCTTGATGTTGTTCAGGATCTTCTGGTTGCCGGACTCGTAGCCGACCAGCAGCAGGCGCAGGCCGTTGGCCTTCAGCACCTCGAGGGTCTCGCGCGGAACGTTCGCCTTGGCGTTGCACGACCAGGTGACGCCGAGCTTGCCCAGCTCGCGCGCGATCTCCTCGGCGCGGGGCAGGTTGTCGGTGAAGGTGTCGTCGTCGAAGAAGAACTCCTTCGTCTGCGGGAACTCCTTCAGGCAGTACTTGATCTCCTCGATCACGTGCGCGACCGAGCGGGTGCGGTAGGTATGCCCGCCCACCGTCTGCGGCCACAGGCAGAACGTGCAGCGGCTCTTGCAGCCGCGGCCGGAATAGAACGAGATGTAGGGGTGCTTGAGGTACCCGATAAAGTACTTCTCCATCTCGAGATCGCGCTTGTACACGCTCGTGACGAAGGGAAGCTGATCCATGTCGGTCATGATCTCGCGGTCCTCGTTGTGGACCACGACGCCGTCGGCGTTGCGATAGGACAGACCCTTGATCTCCGACATCGGCGTGCCGTCGGCGACTTCCTTGACGGTGAAGTCGAACTCGTTGCGGGCGCAGAAGTCGATGCACGGCGCCTGGGCCATCGCGCCGGCGGCGTCCACCGCGACCTTCGCGCCGATCAGTCCGGCGATCAGCTTGGGGTTGGCGGCCTTGAGCGCCTCGACGGTCTTCACGTCCGACTTGAACGACGGCACCGAGGTGTGGAGCACCACCATGTCGAAGTCGTTGGCCTGGGCAACGATCTCGGCCAGCTTGATGTTGTGCGGCGGCGCGTCGATCAGCTTCGAGTTCGGCACCAGGGCGGCCGGCTGGGCGAGCCAGGTCGGGTACCAGAACGACTTGATCTCGCGCTTGGCCTGGTAGCGGGACCCGGCGCCGCCGTCGAAGCCGTCGAAGGTGGGAGCCTGGAGGAAGAGCGTGCGCATGGGGTTCAAGGCCTCAGAGCAGGGCGATCGGATCGAAAGGATGACGGATCGAGGATGGCAAGTTTAAACGACGGGACGGCAAGGTCAGACGGTGGGCGACTCAGCATCCTGGCCGAGATTGCCCTCCGGAATAAGCGTTCCATCCGCAACGACGCGATAATCGTGACCTTTCCATGTCACCGCCCCCGATACGAAGCTCCATGAGAAGTTCGCGAACGAGAGGATGTCGCGGATCGGCAACAGCCAGTACGGGTGGGGGCCGATCCCGAAGGCACGCTCCAGCCGCATCGACAGGATGATGCGGCAGGCGAGCGCCAAGGCCGCGACGCCGAGCGCGGTCGCGCCGGCCTCCGGCATCAACGCGGCGATCAGCGCGATCGGGAAGGCGTGGGTGACGATCGAGCCGGCATAGCCGGCCGGGTCGACGTTGCGGATGGTGCGGTTCCAGCGCAGCTCGTGGGTCCAGAGGCCCGCGATCGCGGTGTCGACGCAGGTATGCCCGATGGTGAAGTTCGGGATCGCGACCCGGCCGCCGAGCCCGCGCAGCGCCTCGCCGATGGCATAGTCGTCGGCGAGGTCGTCCTTGAAGGTGGCGAACCCGCCGATCTTCGCCAGCGACGCGGCGGTGAAGGCGATGGTCGAGCCGAAGCACGGCTTGGCGAGGCCGAGCGCCGTGCCCATCACGACGTTGGGCAGGAACTGCACGTCGATGGCGAGCGCCGAGAGCTGCGCGAACACGCCCCGGTCGCCGGGAACGCCGTGGTACAGGCAGGTCACCCCGGTCACGCCGGGGGCGGACAGCTCGGCCACGACGCGCTCGAGATAGTCGGGGCGCACCACCATGTCGCTGTCGGCGAGCACCACCACCTCGTGCCGAATCACCTCCGACATGTTGATCAGGTTCGAGACCTTGCGGTTCGAGCCGTGCTGGCGTGCGTCGACGACGAGGTCGATGCTGAGCTGCGGGAAGGCCGCCTCGATGCGCCGCACGACGCCGATCGCCGGGTCGCCGGCGCTCTGCACGCCGAACACGATCTGCACCGGGCCGGCATAGTCCTGGGCGCAGAAGGTCCGCAGGTTCTCGAACAGGTTCGGCTCGAGGCCGCAGAGGGGCTTCAGCACCGTCACCGAGGGCCGCGCCGCATCGTCGGCGAAGGCGGGCGCCACCTTCGCGGAGCACCGCCCGGCGAGGAACGCCGCGGTGAGCGCGTACAGGCAACCCGCGAGCGCGGGGACCAGAAGGATCGGCGAGAGCCAGGTCAGGTCCATGGGAACGTCGCTCGGTCGCAAGGTGCGTGGGATCGATGGGCCGCGGCGTGCGGCACGAAAGCTCTGTGCAGGCCGTTCAAGGCGCCGGTTTGGCGTTCAGCATGCCGTCGGTGCGTTCGCGCAGGAATTTCAGCACCGCGTCGGCGCCGCCGGCCTTGAGCGGCTGGCCGAGGCTCGACCGCTGACCCGCGACCTCGCTGACGTTGCCGTTGAGCAGGACGTCCTGGATGCGGTTGTCCGAATTCACGACGAAGTCGATCTGCGAATCGTCCCCGTCCGGGGTGGTGACGTGGGTGAGGACGCGCTGGTTCGTTCCGCTCGCCTCGCTCTTGCGCGTCACCTCGAACTTCGCGCCCGCCGCCCGTGCGAGGCGGTTGGCGTAGGTCACGACGAAGTTGCGGCGGAACGCTTCGGTGATCGCGCCCTGCTGCTCGGGCGAGAACTCCGCCCACTTGGCGCCGATCGCCAGGCGGACCATCGCCGGGTAGTCGAAGGACCGCTCCAGGGTCGGGCCGACCGCGTCGATGCGGTCCTTGAGGGTGCCGGCCCCGTTCTTCACGGCGGCGTCGAAGCGGGCGTAGAGCCCGTCGACCACCGCGACCGCCGGGTCGTCGGCGGCGAAGGCCGGAACGGTGCCGGCGACGAGCGCCAGCGCGAGGATCAACCGGCGCATCAGGCGCACTTCTTCAACTCCGGCACCGCGGTGTCCTCGATGTGGGCGCTCTGCCCGCGGGGGGGCGCATAGCTGTAGAACGGTCCGAGCGTCGCGGGTGCGGGGACGGCCCCGACTCGGCGAAAGGTGGTCCGGCCCTCCTCCTGCGCGGAGGCCTCGGGCTCGCTCGCCTCGCGGCGCAGGCGGCCCTCCTGCGTGTGCCAGAGCCACAGGCCGGGAACGCCGACGAGGAGGTCGGCCAGACGCTTGACCAGGGACAGGGCGAGCGCCGCCTCGGCCGGGATGCCGAACAGGGCGCAGAGCGCGATCAGCCCGCCCTCCTGCGCGCCGAGCGCGCCGGGGACCGCGAAGGCGGCGCCGCGCACGGCCTGGGCCAGGCTCTCGATCACGATCGCCTCTGCGAAGCTCACCGGATAGCCCATGAAGTGCAGGCAGACGTAGACCTCGAGCGAGCCGATGACCCAGCCGACGAGGTGCACGCCGATGCCCGAGACGATGCGCAGGGGCGCACCGTAGAGGCGTCGCAGGTTGTCGTAGAGCACGTCGACGGCGCCGAGCGCCTGCCATTCGCGGCCCGAGGCGAAGCGGTCGACGATCCCCTGGATCAGGCGGTGCCCGGCACGGCGCTGGATCAGGTAGAACGCGCCGATGGCGGGGGCGGCGATGGCGAGGCCGCCGGCGACGGTGCGCACGATCGGCCCGTCGCCCGCGAGCCAGATCAGGAGCCCGAGGCCGGCGACGGTGAAAAGCAGCTGGGTCAGCGCCTGCGTCATCATGTCGACGAACATGCTGGCGCCGGCCAGGCCCCCGGCGATGCCGCGCTTGGCCAGAAGGCGCGCGCCGATGAAGTCGCCGCCCACCGTCGCGACCGGCAGCAGCGTATTGATGCCCTCGCGCACGAAGCGCAGGTTGATGCAGGCGGCCAGGCTCGGGCGGCCGGCGACGGGGAAGATCACGAACCAGCCGAGGCCGGCCCAGGCGACGGCGACCGCGCGCGCGGCGACCACCGCCAGCGCGCCCCAGCCGGCACTCACCACCGCGGCCGCCACATCCTCGAGACCGGAAGACAGGAACAGGCCGACGACCGTGCAGAGGCCGGCGATCAAGGCCAGGGTCGTCAGACGCTTCATGATCCTCTTTCAAGCTCGGGGGTGGCTTGATGCTGGATTCTCGCCGCGATTTCGACCGAAAAAGACCGCTGCGGACGAGGAGTAAGGCTCAAGTTGCAGCAACGATCGGCAATGTCTATCACCCGATAGACACAGTGCGGACCAAAGCGGCACCAGGGGTTTCGCCCCGAGCAGACCGCCCGCGCAGCGTATCACGAAGGGATCACCATGGACCGCGACGCTTCCCACTCGGCCGGAGAGGCCGTGCTCGACGACGCCCGTACCGACGGCTTCGTCCGCGGCGACCCGGGCGTGCCGGCGCCGCACTCGCCGGTGATGGCCTGGAACGAGTGGGACCCGCTGGAGGAGGTGATCGTCGGCTCGCTCGACGGCGCCACGATCCCGACGCACCACCTGACCGTGATCTTCAACCTGCCGCGCGCCGCGCAGCCGTTCTACCGCTTCGCCTCGGGCTTCCGGTATCCGGCCTTCATGAAGAAGCTCGCGCAGAAGGAGCTCGATAACTTCATCGGCATCCTCGCCGGCGAGGGCGTGAAGATCCGCCGCCCGGACAGCATCGACTTCTCGAAGAAGTACCGCGCCCCGCGCTGGTCGTCCCGCGGCTTCTGCGTCGCCTGCCCGCGCGACCCGTACCTGGTGATCGGCGACGAGATCATCGAGAGCCCAATGTGCTGGCGCTCGCGCTACTTCGAGGGCGACGCCTACCGCTCGCTGTTCAAGGAGTATTTCCGCAACGGCGCGCGCTGGACCTCGGCACCGCGGCCGCAGCTGACGGACGAGCTCTACAACTACGATTATCGCGTGCCGAACCTGAAGGCCGGCGAGCCGATGCAGTTCACGGTCAACGAGTTCGAGCCGGTCTTCGACGCCGCCGACTTCGTCCGCTGCGGCCGCGATATCTTCGTCACCCGCTCGAACGTCACCAACCTGATGGGCATCGAGTGGCTGCGGCGCCACCTCGGGTCCGGCTTCCGCGTCCACGAGATCGAGAGCCGCTGCCCGCAGCCGATGCACATCGATTCGTCGTTCATGCCGCTCGCGCCCGGCAAGGTGCTGGTCAACCCGGACTACATCGACGTCGAGAAGCTGCCGGCGGTGCTGAAGAAGTGGGACGTGCTGGTCGCCCCGCGTCCCGACCCGGTCGAGGGCTTCATGAGCAAGATCTCGATGTGCTCGCCCTGGACCTCGATCAACGTGCTCGCCATCGACGAGAAGAAGATCGTCGTCGACCAGAGCCAGCCGACGCTGATCAAGGCGCTCAAGGATTGGGGCTTCGATCCGATCCCGGCGCCGTTCCTGAGCTACGGCCCGTTCGGCGGCTCGTTCCACTGCGCGACGCTCGACGTGCGCCGTCGCGGAACGCTGAAGTCGTACTTCTAGGATTTCACTGATCGTCCGCCGCATGATCCCCTCCCCCTCTGCGGGGGAGGGTGGGCCTCGCGTCAGCGAGGGTCGGGAGAGGGGATCGGCCTCTCCGGAAGCGTTGCCCCCTCACCCGACCCGCTTCGCGGGCCACCCTCCCCCGCAGAAGGGGGAGGGAAACCGGCCTCAGCGCGAGAACTTCTTGTACTTGATCTTCTTCGGCATCAGCGAGTCGGCACCGAGGCGGCGCATCTTGTCGGCCTCGTAGTCGGAGAAGTTGCCCTCGAACCACTCGACGTGGCTGTCGCCCTCGAAGGCGAGGATGTGGGTCGCGATCCGGTTCAGGAACCAGCGATCGTGGCTGATGATCACCGCGCAGCCGGCATAATCCTCCAGCGCGTCCTCGAGCGCCCGCAGCGTCTCCATGTCGAGATCGTTGGTCGGCTCGTCGAGGAGCAGCACGTTGGCGCCGCCCTTCAGCGTTCGCGCGAGGTGCACGCGGTTGCGCTCGCCGCCCGACAGCGTGCCGACCTTCTTCTGCTGGTCGCCGCCCTTGAAGGCGAAGGCCGCGCAGTAGGCCCGCGAATTGATCTCGCGCTTGTTGAAATAGATGATGTCGTTGCCGCCCGAGACCTCCTGCCAGACCGTGGCGTTGGGATCGAGCGCATCGCGCGACTGGTCGACGTAGCCGAGATGCACGGTCTCGCCGACCGAGATCGCGCCGCCGTCGGGCTTCTCCTGGCCGGTGATCATCTTGAACAGCGTCGTCTTGCCGGCGCCGTTCGGGCCGATGACGCCGACGATGCCGCCCGGCGGCAGCTTGAACGACAGGTCCTCGATCAGCAGCCGGTCGCCGAAGGCCTTGTTGAGGTGGTCGAACTCGATGACGTTGTTGCCGAGCCGCTCGTCGATCGGGATCACGATCTGGGCCGCGGCATCGACCTTGTTGTTCTGCTTGGCGACCAGCTCCTCGTAGCGCGTGATGCGCGCCTTCGACTTGGACTGGCGCGCCTTCGGCGAGGCGGCGATCCACTCCTGCTCGCGAGCGATCGAGCGCTGGCGAGCCATGTCCTCGCGGCCCTCCTGCTGCAGGCGTTTCTGCTTCTGCACCAGCCAGGCCGAGTAGTTGCCCTCGTACGGGATGCCCTTGCTGCGATCGAGCTCGAGGATCCAGCTGGTGACGTTGTCGAGGAAATAGCGATCGTGAGTCACGATCAGGATCGCACCGGGATAGTTCTTCAGGTGGCCTTCGAGCCAGTTCACCGTCTCGGCGTCGAGGTGGTTGGTCGGCTCATCGAGCAGCAGCAGCTCCGGCTCCCACAGCAGCAGCCGGCACAGCGCGACGCGGCGGCGCTCGCCGCCCGACAGCGTGGCGACCGGCTGCTCGTCGCTCGGGCAGCCCAAGGCCTCCATGGCCTGGTCGACCTTGGATTCGAGCTCCCACAGGTTCTTCGATTCGATCTCGTCCTGGAGACGGGTCATCTCGTCCGCCGTCTCGTCGGAGTAGTTCATCGCGAGCTCGTTGTAGCGGTCGAGCAGAGCCTGCTTCTCGGCGACGCCCTCCATCACGTTCTCGCGGACCGACTTCGTCGGATCGAGCTGCGGCTCCTGCGGCAGGTAGCCGACGCGGGCGCCCTGGGCGACGAAGCCCTCGCCGGTCCACTCGGTGTCGATGCCGGCCATGATCTTCAGCAGGGTCGACTTGCCCGAGCCGTTGATGCCCAGCACGCCGATCTTGGCGTCGGGGTAGAAGGACAGGTTGACGTTGTCCAACACCTTCTTCCCGCCAGTGTAGGTCTTGGTCAGGCCTTTCATGTGGTAGATGAATTCGCGGGCCATCGCAGGCATCCTATCAGGTTCGGCGGGGCCGGCGCGGGAGCGCGCCCGGCCCGATGACGGGTACAGGGCCGCACGGGCAGGCACGCGCCATGCCCGCGGCGAACCCTGCGCGGTACGGTTCTGCGGAGCGTGCGCGTCGCACCCTTCCCCGCAATCCCTGGAGATGATCCCGCTCGCGTATCAGGACGGCCGGTGCCGGGCAAGGATCGGGGCGTGGTGGCCGCTGTGGGACTCGAACCCACACGGGCGAAGCCCGAGGCATTTTAAGTGCCTTCCGTCTACCAATTTCGGCAAGCGGCCCCTCGATGTGCCGAAGCGGTAGCCGCCGGCGTCGGCGAGATCAAGCGTTCGGCGTCCAGCCGTAGAGCCAGGCGTAGCGCGCGCGCATGCCGTCGGGCCCGAGGCGGCGCATCACCGCGTCGCGCACGAAGGCGGTGAGGCCGCCGGCATGGTAGGTCCGGCCGTTGCCGCGGGCGGCGCGCTGCACCCGGCGGACGCGGCGCCGGCGCGCCTTGGTGTAGGCCGCGAGCGCGTCCGCGACCGGATGCTCGGCGAGGCATCGCGTCAGGATCGAGCAGTCCTCGATCGCCAGCGCCGCCCCCTGCGCCAGGAACGGCAGCACCGGGTGGGCGGCATCGCCCAGCAGCGCGACCCGGCCGCGCGCGATCGGCCGCGCCACCGGGCGGTCGGCGAGCGACCAGACCAGCCAGGAATCCGGCACGGTCAGCAGCTCGAGCAGCTCCGGCGCGCAGGTGCGGAAATGCGCGCGCAGCACCGCCGGATCCCCGAGCCGGCCCCAATCCTCGTCGCCCTGCCGCTCGGGCACGATCGCCACGACGTTGAGGTCGCGGCCGGCATGGATCGGGTAGTGGACCACATGCCGGCCGCGCCCGAGCCACAGACCGGTCGCCTCGCCGGCCAGCGCCTCGGGCACGGCCTCGCGCGGCACGATCGCCCGCCACGCCGCCATCCCGGCGGTCGCGAGCGGGCGTGGGTCGAGGTGCCCGCGGATGCGCGAGCGCAGGCCGTCCGCCCCGATTACCAGGTCGGCCGAGAGGCTGTCGTTGCGGGTGCCGTTGCCGCTTTCGAGGGCGAGGGTGACGGCGTCCTCGGTCTCGGTGAGGCCCATGACGGCACGGCCCATCATCAGGCGGATGCCGGGGCGGGAGCGCACCGCGTCGAGGAGCAGGGTCTGAAGGTCGGCCCGGTGGATGACGTAGTACGGCGCGCCGAACTGCTCGCGGGCCTTGGCGCCCAGCGCCACCGCCCCGATCCGCCGGCCCGAATCGAGGGCGCGGACGGTCACGCCCGGCGGCTCGGAGCCGGCGCGCCGGAGCGCCGCCGCGAGCCCGAGATCGGCGAGCACGCGGCTCGCGTTCGGCGAGAGCTGGAGGCCGGCGCCGACCTCGCTGAAGCCGGTGCGGCGCTCGACCACCGTCACCGCATGGCCGGCGGCGTTCAGCGCCAGCGCCGCGGTCAGGCCGCCGATCCCGCCTCCGACGATGGCGACGGTCAGCGGCGGCTGAGGGTCTCGGGGCATGACCCTATTCGGCCGCCGCCTTCTGATCGTGCCAGACGCATGCCGCCGGGTCGGCATGGCCGGCCTTCAGGTCGGCGCGGTGGCGATACAGCGTCGAGCAGTACTGGCAGATGATCTCGTTGTCGGCGCCCATGTCGAGGAACACGTGCGGATGATCGAACGGCGGCAATGCGCCGATGCACATGAACTCCCGCGAGCCGACATGGATGACCGCGACGCCGAGCTCGTTGTGGAAGTGCGGTACCGCCCTGTCAGCCATCGCGCCGTCCTGTGCCTTGGGAACCCTCGCACCGGGTCGCCCGAGCCCCGCTTATGCCGCCGTGCGTTCGTCCGGCGCAAGCCTGGGGGCGAACGCCGGTCACTTGGCGCCTCGGCGGCCACGCCGTACATAAGCCTTCGAAGACCGACCCGGCGCGGACAAGCCCCTCGATGACCCAGCAAGACCAAGCGACGCGGCGCGTGCCCCAGGCACCGATCCACGGGCCGGAGGGGTTCGCGGGCATGCGCCGTGCCGGACGCCTGACGGCGGAAGGCCTCGACGTGCTGATGGAGGCGACGCAGCCGGGCGTGACCACCGAGGCGCTCGACAAGCTCGCCTACGAGTTCGCGATGGATCACGGCGCCTACCCGGCCTCGCTGCTCTACCGCGGCTATCCGAAGTCGATCTGCACCTCGATCAACCACGTGGTCTGCCACGGCATCCCCAACGACAAGCCGCTGCGCGAGGGCGACATCGTCAACCTCGACATGTGCCTGATCCTCGACGGATGGCACGGCGATTCGAGCCGGATGGCCTTCGTCGGCGAGGTGCCGCGCAAGGCGGCGCGCCTGTGCGAGATCACCTACGAGGCGCTGATGCGGGGCGTCGCCGCGGTGAAGCCCGGCGGATCGACCAACGACATCGGCCGCGCGATCCAGGACTACGCCGAGGGCGAGCGCTGCTCGGTGGTGCGCGACTTCTGCGGCCACGGCCTCGGTCGGAGCTACCACGATGCGCCGACCATCCTGCACTACGTCGAGGCGAGCTACGACGTGCCGCTGCGGCCGGGGCAGTTCTTCACCATCGAGCCGATGATCAACCTCGGCCGGCCGGCGGTGAAGGTGCTCTCCGACGGCTGGACCGCGGTGACGCGCGACCGCTCGCTGTCGGCGCAGTTCGAGCACACGGTGGCCGTCACCGAGACCGGCGTCGAGATCTTCACGGTCTCGCCGAAGGGGCTGCACCAGCCCGGCAACCCGGGCGCTTGAGGTCGTGACGGGCCCGGGCGACGCGGCCGAGGGCGGATTGTTCGCCGAGCGGCCGGCCGTCGCGCCGAAGCCCGAGGAGCCGCCGCACTATCTCGGCCACCGCGATCGCCTGCGCGAGCGCTTCGCCAAGCAGGGTGCCGACGCCCTGCCCGACTACGAGATGCTTGAGCTTGCCCTGTTCCGCGCGATCCCGCGGCGGGACGTGAAGCCGCTGGCCAAGGCGCTGATCCGCCGCTTCGGCAGCTTCGCCGAGGTGCTGAGCGCCGATCCGGCCCGGCTCGCCGAGGTCGAGGGCGTCAGCGCCGGCGTGGTCGCCGACCTCAAGTTGATGGAGGCGGCGGGCCGCCGGCTGGCGCGCGGCGCGATCGCCCAGCGCGCGCTGCTCTCCTCCTGGGCCGAGCTCATCGAGTACCTGCGCGCCACTATGGCCTTCGCCACCCGCGAGGAGTTCCGGGTGCTGTTCCTCGACAATTGCAACCACCTCATCGCCGACGAGATCCAGGGGCGCGGGACCGTCGACCACACGCCGGTCTACCCGCGCGAGGTGGCGCGGCGGTCGCTGGAGCTCTCGGCCACCGCGATCATCCTGGCGCACAACCACCCGTCCGGCGATCCGGCGCCCTCGGCCGCCGACGTGACGATGACGCGCGAAGTGATCGCCGTGCTCAGCCCGCTGAAGATCGTGGTGCGCGACCACGTCATCCTCGGCCGGTCAGGCCATGCCAGCCTGAAAGGCCTGCGCCTCATCTGACGCGTGTTTGGAACGAGCCCCGAACGAGGCCGTAATCCCTTTGCGTGGCGCGCCTCTTGCCTCTAGCGTGACGGATCTGGGAGAGACTGAATGGCGGCCGTGGCCTTCGACGAGATGACCGCCTTCGCAGGCGCCGCGACGAGTCCCGACGACGTCCGCGAGGCCTACGGTCAGCTGAAGAACTGGCTCGACACGACGCCGGCCGACCACTTCAACACCCGCCGCAGCCAGGCCGAGCTGCTGTTCCGGCGCATCGGCATCACCTTCGCGGTCTACGGCGACAACGAATCGACCGAGCGGCTGATCCCGTTCGACATCATCCCGCGGGTGATCACCAAGCCGGAATGGGGCTTCCTGGAGCGCGGGCTGAAGCAGCGCGTCACCGCGATCAACATGTTCCTGAAGGACATCTACGGCGCGCAGGAATGCATCAAGGCCGGCATCATCCCGGCCGACCTCGTCTACAAGAACGCGCATTACCGCATGGAGATGCGGTCGTTCCGGGTGCCGCACGACCTCTACGTGCACATCGCGGGGATCGACATCGTCCGCACCGGCGAGAACGACTTCTTCGTGCTCGAGGACAACGCCCGCATCCCGTCCGGCGTGTCGTACATGCTCGAGAATCGCGAGGTGATGCTGCGGCTGTTCCCGGACCTGTTCTCCCGCCACCGCGTCGCGCCAGTCGAGAACTATCCGGACGCGCTGCTGGCGACGCTCCGCAGCCTCGCGCCGGCGACGGCGACCCGCGACCCGACCGTCGTGCTGCTGACGCCCGGGCGCTACAACTCGGCGTTCTACGAGCACTCGTTCCTGGCCGACAAGCTCGGCGTCGAGCTGGTCGAGGCGGGCGACCTCTTCACCAAGGACGACGTGGTCTACATGCGGACCACCGAAGGCCCGCGCCGGGTCGACGTGATCTACCGCCGCCTCGACGACGACTTCCTCGATCCGCTGGTGTTCCGGCCGGATTCGATGCTCGGCGTGCCGGGCATCATGAACGCCTACGAGCGCGGCAGCGTGACGCTCGCCAACGCGGTCGGCACCGGCATCGCCGACGACAAGGCGGTCTACAGCTACATGCCGGAGATCGTGAAGTTCTTCACCGGCGAGGAGCCGATCCTGCACAACGTGCCGACCTATCGCTGCCGCGAGAAGGAGGCCTTCTCCTACGTGATGGACAACCTGTCCGAGCTGGTGGTCAAGGAGGTCAACGGCTCGGGCGGCTACGGCATGCTCGTCGGGCCGCACGCGACCAAGCGCGAGATCGAGGAATTCGCCAAGCGCCTGCGCCACGCCCCGGACGGCTTCATCGCCCAGCCGACGCTGTCGCTCTCCACCTGCCCGACCTTCGTCGCCTCCGGGGTGGCCCCGCGCCACGTCGACCTGCGCCCCTTCGTGCTGTGCGGCGCCGACGAGATCCGCATCGTGCCGGGCGGCCTCACCCGCGTGGCGCTGAAGGAAGGATCTTTGGTGGTGAATTCCAGCCAAGGGGGCGGTACGAAGGACACCTGGGTTCTCGACGCGTGATGGCGTGACGCCTGCTTTCACCGAGAACCGCCCAGCGGTGGACGCCCCCGGGCCGAAGCCGAAGAGACCCCAGCGAAACAGCCATGCTCTCCAGGACTGCCGACAACCTCTACTGGCTCTCGCGCTACGTCGAACGGGCGGAGTTCGTCGCCCGCATCCTCGATGCGGCGCATCGCCTGGCCTCGCTGCCGACGAGCTACGGCGGGGGCGAGACCAACGAGTGGGCCTCGGCCCTCGCCTCGGCCGGCGATCCGGAGGTGTTCAAGCCGCACTACGACGGCGTGAACGCCGCGACGGTGTGCGACTTCCTCGCCTTCAGCCCGCACAACCCGTCCTCGATCCGCTCCTGCATCGAGAGCGCCCGCGAGAACGCGCGCAGCGTGCGCACCGCGCTCACCACCGAGATGTGGGACACGATCAACGGCGCCTGGCTCGAGCTGCGGTCCTACGAGAAGAAGGACCTCGACCGCGACGCGTTCACGCGCTTCCTCGATTGGGTGAAAGGCATCTCGCTGACCTTCGACGGCTCGGCCTACCGGACGATGCTGCGCAACGACACCTACTGGTTCACGCGTCTCGGCACCGCGATCGAGCGGGCCGACAACACCGCCCGCATCCTCGACGTGAAGTACAAGATCCTGCTGCCGGACACCGAGAAGATCGGCGGCAGCCTCGACTACTTCCAGTGGACGACGATCCTGCGCGAAGTCTCGGCCTTCAACGCCTATCACTGGGTGTATCGCGAGAGCGTCAAGCCGTTGCTGGTCGCCGACCTCCTGATCCTCAACCGGCAGATGCCGCGCTCCTTCGCCAACTGCTACGGCGTCCTCGTCGAGCATCTCGACCTGATCGCCGACGCCTACGGACGCCGCGGCGCCAGCCAGCGCCTGGCGAGCAACCTGCTCGCACGGCTGGAAAGCGAGGAGATCGACCGCGTCTTCGCGTCCGGCCTGCATGAGTTCGTGATCGCCTTCATCGGCGAGAACAACAAGGTCGGCGCCGCCATCGCCGAGCAGTATCTCGGCTGAGGCCCAAGCCGCAGCGGAATACGCGCAGTTCCGCTTCCGCGGTTGCGCGCTCCGTCGGAACGTCGTGTAAAACGTGTGACTCCGGGCGCCGCGGCGTCCATCGCGGGCGCCGTGTCGCCGAGACCGGCGGAGCCAGGACGGGCAGAATCGACGCATGCGCATTCGCGTGGTCCACGAGACCATCTACAGCTACGAACAACCGGCACGCGGGCTGATCCAGGTCCTGCGGATGACGCCGCGCGACCATGACGGGCAGTACGTCCGGCGCTGGCGGATCGAGCCTTCGGTCGACGGACGACTCACCGAGCGCGAGGACGGCTACGGCAACGTCGTCCACTGGTTCACGCCGGACCAGGCCTCCGACGCGCTGGTGATTCGCGTCACCGGCGAGGTCGACACCCACGAGACCCACGGCATCGTCCGCGGCGCCGTCGAGCGCCTGCCCGAGACGTTCTACCTGCGCGACACCGACCTCGTGCTGCCGAGCCCGGAGATCCAGGCGCTGTCCGACGCAGTCGCCGGCGCCGGAGACCCGGCCGCCCTCCCCTTCCTGCACCGGCTGATGGCCGCGGTGCACGCGCACATGGCCTACACGCCAGGCCCCGCGAGCGCCGCCGTGCCCTCGCCGAAGGCCTTCGAGGCCGGGGCCGGCGTATGCCAGGACTTCGCCCACGTCTTCATCGCCGCCGCCCGCCACCGGGCGATCCCGGCGCGCTATGTCTCCGGCTACCACCGCCCGGAGGGGAGCGACGCCGAGCAGGAGACGCCGCACGGCTGGGCCGAGGCGCTGGTGCCGGATCTCGGCTGGGTCGGCTTCGATCCGACCACCGGCGACGCCACCACGGAAGCCTATATCCGCGTCGCATCCGGGCTCGACTACCTCGGGGCTGCCCCGATTCGCGGCAGTCGCACCGGCGGCGGCACCGAAACGCTGGACGTGAAGCTCCGGGTGGAGCAAGCCCAGGCGGCACCGCAATCCTGACGCTCCGCGCCTCTTCGAAAAGCCTGATCCCATGACTTACTGCGTCGGCGTCCTCGTCGAGGAAGGCCTGGTGATGATCGCCGACACCCGCACCAATGCGGGGCTCGACGACATCTCGACCTATCGCAAGCTCCATCACTTCAACGTGCCGGGCGAGCGGGTGATGATGCTGGCCTCGGCCGGCAACCTGTCGGTGACGCAATCGGTCCTGAGCCTGCTCTCCGAGGGCGTGCCCGGCGACAACGGCGAGGCCAAGCTGAAGCTCGTCGAGACGACGACGATGTTCGAGGCAGCCCAGCTCGTCGGCCGCGCGATCCGCCACGTGCGCGCGATCGAGAAGGCGGGCTTCGAGGCGGCGAGCCTGCGCTTCTCGGTCTCGCTGCTGTTCGGCGGCCAGATCGGCAGCGAGCCGATGCGGCTGTTCCTGATCTACTCGGCCGGCAACTTCATCGAGTGCAGCACCGATGCACCGTTCCTGCAGATCGGCGAGCACAAGTACGGCAAGCCCATCCTGGACCGGGCGGTGAAGTTCGAGACCGAGCTCTACGACGCCCTCAAGGTCGGACTCGTCTCGATGGATTCGACCATGCGCTCGAATCTCGGCGTCGGCCTGCCGATCGACATCGCGCTGGCGCGCCGCAACGCCCTCGACCTCGAGGTGAATCATCGGATCGAGGCCGGCGAGGGCTACTTCCACGACCTGCGCGAGCGCTGGTCGGCGGCGCTCCGCGCCGCGCATCGGGCGATCCCGCGCCCGCCCTACGGGCCTGCCGCAGCGAAGTAGTTTCTCACGCCGGACATCCTCCAACCGTGAGCCTCACCCTGAGGTGCCGCAGCGAAGCGGAGGCCTCGAAGGAGCCCTGCAGCGCGCGCGCGATTTCTGGAGCCCCCCTTCGAGGTCGCCGACGCGGCACCGCAGGATGAGGTCGAGGGTGGGGACGGGGCTGAATCGGCGAGCGTCGAATTCTGATCCTGCGTAAGGCTCACGGTGGCCCGTCCGAGGCCGCTTCCCAGCCGCGCAACAGTGCCCGAGCTTCGGCGGAAGGGTCGTCGACCCGCATCAGGCCGCCCATCACGGCCACGCCCGCCGCGCCCGCTCGGCGACACGCGGCGGCGGTGGCGACGCCGATGCCACCCAGCGCAACGACCGGGATTCCGATCCGCGCGGCCGTTGCGATGGCGCCGAGGCCGAGGGCGGGACCGTAGCCGGGCTTGCTCGCCGTGGCGAAGACCGGGCTCAGGGTCACGTAATCCGTGTCTTCCGCCGCCTCGACGTCGCGCAGGCCGTGCGCCGAGACGCCGACGAGCGCCGAGGTGCCGAGGCGGCGCCTGGCATCGGCGATGGCGGCACGATCCGTCCCGCCGCCGAGATGGACGCTCGCGCCGAGGGCCGCGGCAAGCTCGAGATCGCCGCCGACCGAGAGCACGCCGCCGGCCTCGCGGACGCGTTCCGCGATGCGCTCCGCCAGCACCCGGCGCTCGGGCGGTGGCAGATCCCTGTCGCGAAACCAGACCCACCGGCACCCGCCGTCGAGCACGGCGGCGATGGTCTCGCCCAGGGGGCGGGGCCCGTGCCGGTCGGTCACCGCAAGGAGCGGCGACGGCAGGCTACGAGCCGACAAGGCCGAGCTGCGGGCTCGACGGCTCGGCCCGGCCGCGGCGCGGGATTCGGCCGGCGCGGTGGGCATCGCGGCCCGCCTGCACGGCGTTGCGCATCGCGCGCGCCATGCGGACGGGATCGGCGGCCTTCGCCACCGCGGTGTTGATCAGGCAGGCGTCGGCGCCCAACTCCATCGCGATCACCGCGTCGGAGGCCGTGCCAATACCGGCATCCACGATCACCGGTACGCTCGTGCGGCGGCAGATCAACTCGAGGTTGGTCGGATTGGCGATGCCCATGCCGGAGCCGATCAGCGAGCCCATCGGCATCACCGCGGCGCAGCCGATGTCGGCGAGCCGCTGGCAGACGATCGGATCGTCGTTGCAGTAGGGCAGCACGACGAAGCCGTCGTCGACGAGGTGGCGGCAGGCCTCGATCAGCTCGGCGACGTCCGGGTACAGGGTCTCGCGGTCGCCGATCACCTCGACCTTGATCCAGTTGGTGTCGAGCGCCTCGCGGGCCAGCTCGGCGGTCATGATCGCGTCGCGGGCGGTCTCGCAGCCGGCGGTGTTCGGCAGGAAGCGGCGTCCTTTCAGGATCTTCACGGTGTCCGAGCCGTGGCCCTGCAGCGAGACCCGGCGGATCGAGGCGGTGGCGACCTCGGCCCCGGAGGCCGCGACCGCATCGCGCATGATCACCTGCGTCGGGTAGCCCGCGGTGCCGATGAACAGCCGCGAGCCCAGCGTGACGCCGGCGATCACGAAGGGGTCGTCGGCCTCCGGTCGGAGGGGTGTGAGCGTGTCGACCATCCTCTAGCCTCCCTGCATGGCGCGTACGATCTCGATGCGGTCGCCCTCGGAGATCGGTGTGGTGTCCCAGTCGCGGCGGCGGACGACGCGGCCGTTGAGCGCGATGGCGACGCCCTGCGGATCGGTGCTGCCGGTCTCCTCCGCCGCCTGCGCGAACAGGGCGGCGACGTCGGCGGCCTCGATCTCGCGAGCCTGTCCGTTCACCGTCAGCTTCATGCCGACGCCCTCAGCTCGGCGCCCGGCGCGAACCGCGCCAGCGAGAAGTCCTGCGCGACCGCCGGCATCGCGCCCGTCGTGACGAGGGCGGCGATCGCGTCGGCGGTCACCGGGGCGAGCAGGTAGCCGTTGCGATGGTGGCCGGTGGCGACCACAAGGCCGGGGGCGATCTCACCGAGGATCGGCGCGTCGTCGTCCGAGGTCGGGCGGAACCCGCTCCAGACGGCCTCGACCTCCATCTCCTCAATGCCGGGCAGCACCCGGCGCGCGCCTTCGAGCAGGGCATAGAGCCCGCCGGCGGTGACGCCGGGGCGGAAGCCGCAATCCTCGACCGTCGCGCCGACGACGATGTGGCCGTCGCTCTTCGGCGCCATGTGGACCTGCTCGGTCCAGACCATGTGGGAGAGCGTGCCGGTGCGGGCCGTGGTCTTCAGCGCCAGCGACTGTCCCTTCAGCGGGCGCACGGGCAGGGCGAGGCTTTGCGGCAGCAGGCCGCCCTCGCCGCTCCAGGCGCCGGCGGCGAGCACCACGGTCTCGGCCACGACCACGCCGTCGGCGGTGCGCAGGCCCGCGACGCGGCCGCCCGTGCGTTCGAGGGCGACGACCGGGCTGTTCTCGACGAGCGCCACGCCGGCGGCACGGCACGCCTCGACGAGCGCCGCCATCACCCGGCTCGGGTCGACCTGATGATCGAGCGGGCAGAGCACGCCCGCGGTGACCGAGGGGCGGAGGGCCGGCTCGCGGCGACGCACGTCGGCACCCGCGATCCACTCGGCGGCGACGCCCGAGCGGCGCTGCAGGTCGAAGCGGAAGCGCAGGCGCTCGACCTCGTCGCGCCCGATGGCCAGCACCAGCGTCCCGTCCTCGCGGTAGTCGATGTCGAGGCCGGACGCCGCTTCGAGCTCAGCGCTAAACCCCGGCCAGCGCCGGAGCGAATCAAGCGCCAGCGGCAGCAGCGGGTCGGAGCCGGGCTCGTGCTCGGCCGCCGGCGCCAGCATGCCCGTGGCGGCGAGGCTCGCGCCGGAGCCGATGGTCTCCCGCTCGACCACGACGACGGACCGCCCGGCCTGCGCCAGCCGCCAGGCGATCGACAGCCCGATCAGGCCGCCGCCGACGATCGCGACGTCGGCACGCGCCGGCAGCGGGACGGTTGGCCGGGCGCCGCCGCTCGTCCGGCGCGTCCCGATCGGTGATGCTGCGTGACGACCCGAATGACGACCCAAGTGATCCTCCGCGTGCTGTCGCAGAGACCGGGCCTGACGCTTCGTCTGAGAAGCTGGGGCACCCCGTCGTCGAAGACGGCGCCCACGGTCCAATCCCTACGCCGGTGTGAACCGGATCAGGTTCGAAGGATTTCCGCGCCGCGGGCCCTCACGAGCCTGCCAGCGGTTTCTCAGCCCCTTGCCGGGGATCTCCCTGGAACACCGCAGATGTGGTCCCGCCGGCCGCCTCGGTCAACCCCGCGGGCCGATCCCCTCCTGCGGATGCGCGCGATTCGTCGTCGCGCCGAGACGGACCGGAAACCCTGTCGGCAGATGGCCGCGCGGTTCCGTCCGGCGGCGGGCACGCCGCCACGCATCGTTCACCGGCGTCGTGCTCGTCTAAGCGTCCTCGATCGGCGGGGGCGAAGGTAGGCGATGCGGACGATCCTGATGCTCTGCCTCGCGGCCGGCCTCGTCGCGGGGGTGCTCGGAGGCATCGGCAACCGCCTGACCAGCCGCAAGGCCGCGGCCCCACCGGTGCCGACGGTGCAACTGGTTGCGTCCGCGCCGACGGCGATCGCGCTCGGCGCCGACCGCAACGGCCACTTCCTCGCCGACGCGCTGGTCGACGGGCGATCGCTGCGCATGATGGTCGACACCGGGGCCACGACGTGCAGCTTTGCGGAAGAGGATGCCGCCCGCCTCGGCATCGTCGTCGGGCCGCGGGACTTCACGCGCCCGGTGATGACCGCCAACGGGACGATCCGCGTCGCACCGGTGCGGATCGGCACGATCCGGATCGGGCCCGTCACCGTGCGCGACGTCGAGGCCGTGATCGTCCCGAGCGGACGCCTCGGCACGAACCTCCTCGGCATGTCGTTCCTGAAGCGCGTGCGCGACTTCAGCATCGCCGGCGGGACGATGACGCTGCGGGGCTGAGGCCCGCCTCAGCCCTGGCCGCGGTGCGGCTTCGGGCGCGGGCGATAGACCATCATCGGCTCGGCGAACCCGTCGAGCACGTGCTCGCCGAGCGGCACCGGATCGCCCCACAGGAAGTCGACGAAGGGCTTCGACATCAGCAGCGGCTCGCCGAGCGTCTTGTTGAGCCGGGCGATGCGGCTCGCCATGTTCACGTCGCGGCCGATGACCGTGAAGTCGAGGCGCGTGCCCGAGCCGACGTTGCCGTAGGCCGCCTCGCCGTGATGGAGCGCGATGCCGGCCATCATCGGCACTGTGAATTGGTGGAGGGTGTTGGCCTCCTCCAGCGCCGCGAGCGCACTTTGTGCCGCCGTCAGCGCCCCCTTGGCGGCGCCGCCGAGGTCGTCACCCGGCTCGCGGAAGATGGCGAGCAGGCCGTCGCCGAGATACTTCAGCACCTCGCCGCCCTCCCGCTCGATCGGCGGCACGAGACAGTCGAAGAAGATGTTGAGCAGGTCGACCGCCTCTTCCAGCGTCATGTTCGCCGAGATGCGGGTGTAGTCGCGCATGTCGGCGAACAGGATCGCCGAGCGGATGCGCTTCACCTGCCCGCGGCGGATGTCGCCCGACAGGATGGCGCGGTGCGGCTCGTCACCGACGTAGATGCGCAGCACCGTGTCGAGCTGCTTGGTGACGATCCGCATCTCCATCACCGCGGCCAGGGCCGGCATGATGAAGCGCAGGATCGCCACGTCCTCGTCGCGGAATCCGTCCGGGTCGCGGGTGGCGAAGGTGATGCCGTTATGCGTGCCGTTGGTGAAGAACAGCGGCACCACGATGTAGTGGCGGTAGCCGGCGGCCCTCAGGTCGGGGATCACCGAGTAGGCGTCGTCCGGCGTCTCGGCGAGGTCGAGGATCAGCCATTCGCCGTCCTCGTGCACCTTGCGGAACGGGCTCGCCGCGTAGGCGCGCTCGGAGGCTTCGCCGTGCGGGAACAGGCGCACCGTCGTGCCGGACTCGCGCGTCCAGATGCGGCCGATGCCGGAATATTCCGAGTGCAGCGTATCGATCGCCGTCGAGGTCCGGTCCACCGGAACGCCGACCGCGTTGAGGCGCTCGGCGAAGCCCGCGATCAGGTCGTCGGGCTCGGGCAGGCGGGCGCCCTCGCTCAGCAGCCAGTCGCGGATCGCGACGCAATCCTGCAGCGCGCCGAACGGCACGTCGTCCGCCTCCGAGCCGTCGGCTGCGGCGGTCGGCGGCACGGGTGGATGCTGGCGACGCTCAAGCATACGGCCAAGGTGGGTTCACGAACCGCCAAAGCAAGGTTCCGGCTGACGATGGCGAGATCGATCCGGATCGAAGACCATCATCCCTTCGCCGCCTGGAACGCGAGATCGCGCCGTGAGCACGGCGCGATCCGACGATCGCATTTCGGCGAATTCGAGAATGGCGTATCCGACGCTCAGTTGTCCAGGAAGCTCCGCAACTTCCGGCTCCGGCTCGGATGCTTCAGCTTACGCAGGGCCTTCGCCTCGATCTGACGGATGCGCTCGCGGGTCACCGAGAACTGCTGGCCGACTTCCTCGAGGGTGTGGTCGGTGTTCATGCCGATGCCGAAGCGCATGCGGAGCACCCGCTCCTCGCGCGGGGTCAACGAGGCGAGGACGCGCGTCGTGGTCTCGCGGAGGTTGCTCTGGATCGCCGCGTCGATCGGCAGGACGACGTTCTTGTCCTCGATGAAGTCGCCGAGGTGGCTGTCCTCCTCGTCGCCGATGGGCGTCTCGAGGGAGATCGGCTCCTTGGCGATCTTCAGGACTTTTCGGACTTTCTCGAGCGGCATGGCCAGCTTCTCGGCCAGCTCCTCCGGAGTCGGCTCGCGGCCGATCTCGTGCAGCATCTGGCGCGAGGTGCGGACGATCTTGTTGATCGTCTCGATCATGTGCACCGGGATGCGGATGGTGCGCGCCTGGTCGGCGATCGAGCGGGTGATCGCCTGACGGATCCACCAGGTGGCGTAGGTCGAGAACTTGTAGCCGCGGCGGTACTCGAACTTGTCGACCGCCTTCATCAGGCCGATGTTGCCCTCCTGGATCAGGTCCAGGAACTGCAGGCCGCGGTTGGTGTACTTCTTGGCGATCGAGATCACGAGGCGGAGGTTGGCCTCGATCATCTCCTTCTTGGCCTGGCGGGCTTCGCGCTCGCCCTTCTGGACCATGTTGACGATCTTGCGGTACTCGCCGATCTCCAGGCCCGTCTCGGAGGCGAGCGTCAGGATCTGCTCGCGCAGGTCCGAGACCTGCTTCGAGCCCTTCTCGACGAGGTTCTTCCAGCCCTTGCCGCCGAGCGTGCCGACGCGGGTCATCCAGTTCGGGTCGAGCTCCCAGCCCTGGTAGTGGCGCAGGAACTCGTCGCGGGCGACGCCATGGCTCTCGGCGTAGCGCATCAGCCGGCCCTCGTGCGAGATGAGGCGCTTGTTGATGTCGTACAGCTGCTCGACCAGGGCCTCGATGCGGTTGTTGTTCAGCGACAGCGACTTCACGTCGGCGACGACGGTGTCCTTGAACTCGGCCTGCTTCTTCTCCTGGGCCGGCGTGGTCTTCTCGCTGTTCGCCTTGCGCTCGGTCTCCTCGTTCTGGAGCTTGCGCAGCTTGCGGTAGTTGTTGGCGATCGCGTCGAACGTCTCGAGCACGCGCGGCTTGATCTCGGCTTCCATCGCCGCGAGCGAGACGTTGTTCTCCATGTCGTCGTCGTCGTCGCCGCCCTCGGGCGTCGGCGCTTCCGGCTCGGCATCCTCGCCCTCGGCGGCGGCCTCCGCGATCTGCGGGTTCTTGCCGTCGGGGCCGGCATAGGTCGCTTCGAGATCGATGATGTCGCGCAGCAGCACCTTGCCGTCGACGAGCTCGTCGCGCCAGATGATGATCGCCTGGAAGGTCAGCGGGCTCTCGCACAGGCCGGCGATCATCGCCTCGCGCCCGGCCTCGATCCGCTTGGCGATGGCGATCTCGCCCTCGCGCGACAGCAGCTCGACCGAGCCCATCTCGCGCAGGTACATCCGCACCGGATCGTCGGTGCGGTCGGTCGGCTCCTTGGTCGCGGTGACGACGGCGACGGCGCGCGTCGGGGCGACCTCGGCCACCTCCGTGCCCTCGGCGCTCTCCTCGTCGTCCGACGCCTCGCCATTAGCCGGCTTGTCGGCAGCAGCCTCGTCGGTCTCCTCGGCCTCGACGACGTTGATGCCCATCTCGGAGAGCTGGGACAGGACGTCCTCGAGCTGGTCGGGGTCGGACTGCCCCTCGGGGAGGACCTCGTTGACCTCCTCGTAGGTGATGTAGCCGCGCTTCTTGGCGAGCTTCACCATCCGCTTGACCGAAGCATCCGTCAGGTCGAGGAGCGGCCCATCGGTCTGCTCTGCCGGAGCGGTGTCCGTCTCGTCCCGTTCCGTTGCCTTCGTCGCCATGATCAGCCTATTGTTTCGGCGCGCCACGATGCGGGGGCCTTTCGGCCACGCCGCGCCGTCGGCGCCGCAATGCGTGTGAGACCCGGGCGAACCGCTTCGACCGCGTCGTATTCTCGAGCTCGGTATGCAAGCGAGACGCTTGACCGATTGTTAACCATGCCGCGAAGGCGTGTCGTATTCCGCCATCGCACAGGCCCTACGACACAGTCGAGTCGTTCGTGTCCTGCAGGTCCGCTTCGGTCTCCGCTCCCGCGATCACCGCCAAGCGCTCCTTGACGTCGCACAGCCAAGCGAAGTTCGCCTCTGTTTCTTCTTCGACGAGCGCACGTTCCGCCTGTCGGAGTTCGCTATTTAGCGCGCCGGCCTTGCGGTGCAAGATCACGGCCTGCCGCAAAGCGTCCTCCAGCTTGACGAGATCGGCGTGCGGATCGAGGGCCCAGCGGTCGCCCGGGCGCACCCGTGCCGCCAGCCGCGCGCTCGCCGCCTCGAGACCGGCCCGCGCCAGCCGATTCTCGACCACCGCCACGTCCGGGTCCGCCGCGTCGGCGGCGCGGTCGAGCAGAACCGAGCGCAAGGCCACCGCATCCGCGTCCTCGAGATCGAGGGCGGCGAGATCCTCGGCTTCGAGCCCGAGCAGCTCGGGATGCACGAGGAGGCTCGCCACGATCATCGCCTCGCGCGAGCCGCCGCTGCCGGAGAAGCCGTTCGAGCGGGCGAGGCCCGCGCTCGGCCCGGCGGTCAGCCGCGGCGAGGGCGGCGGATCGCCGGGGCGCGGCTTGCGGAGGTAGGCATTCGGCCGCCCGCCCGGCTGGTAGGCGCCGCGCTGCTGCGTCGCGCCGCGCGGCGAGAGCCTGCGCAACCGCTCCTCGATCTCGTCGCGGTAGTAGCCCCGCACCGTCTCGTCGCGGATGCCGGCGACGAGGCCGCGCAGCGTCTTGGCCAGGCCCGCCCGGCGCTCGGGCGTGTCGGTAGAGCCGGTCTCGACGGCGCGGCTCCACAGCATCTCCACCAGGGGCTTGGCCGCCTCGACCACCTTGTCGATCGCGTCCGAGCCGCCCGAGCGCAGCAGGTCGTCCGGGTCCTGGCCCTCCGGCAACATCGCGAATCGCAGCGACCGGCCCGGCTCCAGCATCGGCAGCGCCACGTCGAGGGTACGGTTCGCGGCACGCTGGCCGGCGCCGTCGCCGTCGAAGCAGAGGATCGGCTCGTCGGCGTAGCGCCACATGAGCGCCAGCTGCTCCTCCGTCAGCGCAGTGCCGAGCTGTGCCACGGTGTTGGGGTAGCCTGCCCGCGTCATCGCGATGGCATCGACGTATCCCTCTACGCTGATGATCGTGCCACGATCGTGCGCGGGCTTCCTCGCGTGATGGAGATTGTAGAGGCCGTGCCCCTTGTGGAAGAGCGGCGTCTCGGGCGAGTTCAGGTACTTCGCCTTGGCGTCCGCCTGCATCGCCCGGCCGCCGAAGGCGATCACCCGGCCGCGCACGTCGGCGATCGGGAAGATGATGCGGTCGCGGAACCGGTCGTAGGGAACGGCGATGTCGTCGCCGGTCACCAGCAGGCCGAGCTCGCCCATCAGCGCCTTGTCGACGTCCTTGCCCGCCAAGTGGTCGCGCAGGCCGTAGCGGTCGGCCGGAGCGTAGCCGAGGCGGAAGCTCCGGCGGATCTCGGGGCCGAGCTCGCGCCGGTCGAGATAGGCGCGGGCGGCCGCGCCCGCGGGCGAGGCCAGCCGCTCCTCGAACCACGCGGTGGCCAGCTCCATCACCTCGATCGCGCCGCGGCGCTTGGTCTCCATCTCGCGGGTGTCGGCGGTGGGGGCCGGCAACGTCACGCCGGCGTCGGCGGCGAGCCGCTCGACGGCTTCCGGGAAGCTCAGGCCTTCGGTCTCGATCAGGAAGCTGAAGATGTCGCCGTGCTTGCCGGACGAGAAGCAGTGGTAGAACTGCTTCTGGTCGTTGACGTAGAAGGACGGCGTCTTCTCGGCGTTGAACGGCGACAGCCCGCGCCACTCGCGCCCGGCCTTCTTCAGCTTCACCCGCCGGCCGACCACGTCGGAGGCGGGAAGCCGGTTGCGGATCTCTTCGAGGATGTGGGGCGGGTAGCGCACGGAGATGCGGGACTCTTTCGGCAATCGCTCATCATAGCCTGAACCGCCCTAACGAGTCCCCACGGCCGAAAGGCGTCCCGCTTCCGGCGAGCCGTTGACGCGTCGCGTTGTATATACGATCTTCCCGAGGTGCGGCACCGAGACACGCCGGGATGTCGGACGCCTACGAGTGGGACGAGGCCAAGCGTAGCGCCAACCTGCATAAGCACCACATCGACTTCATGGATGCGCTCGAAGTCTTCGCGCATCCGCATATCCTGATCCGATCGGATCGAAACGGAGAGGAGCGGTGGGGCGCACTGGGTCAGGCCGGGGAACGGGTCATCGTGGTCGTCTTCACGCCGCGCGGGCCCAACCGGCGTCTGATCTCTGCGCGTGCCGCCAGGCGAAATGAGAAAGAGCAATATCACGCCTACGTCGCTGGACGATCGTAGCCGCGGCCGCACCGACTGGGCTGCCTTGGATCGGCTGAGCGATGAGGCGATCGCCGAGCGTGTCGCGGCGGACCCCGACGCAGCTCCCCTCGATCTCGACTGGGCGGCCGGGGAGCCGGTGGTTCCAGCGCGCAAGGTCGCGATCTCGATCCGCCTCGACCGGGATCTCGTCGAGCACTTCAAGCGCGGCGGCGACGGTTACCAAAGCCGCATCAATGCCGTGCTGCGTGCCTACGTGGAGGCACGCGGCAAAGGCGATCGTGCTTGACCGGACCTCTCACGCCTTGGCGTTCAGCGCCGCCTTCACCAGCCCGCTCGCCTTCGCGAAGTCCATGCGGCCGGCATAGGCGCCCTTCAGCACGGCGATCACCTTGCCCATGTCCTTCGGGCCAGCGGCGCCCGCCTCGGCGATCGCGGCGTCGACGGCGGCCTTGGTCTCGGTCTCGTCCATCTGCCGGGGCAGGTAGCCCTCGATGATCGCGATCTCGGCGCGCTCGTTCTCGGCGAGCTCCGGCCGGCCGCCCTGCTCGTAGACGGAGGCCGATTCGGCGCGCTGCTTGATCATCTTCTGCAGCAGCGCCAGGATCTCGTCGTCGGTCGCCGGCTCCTTGCCGAGCCCGCGCGCCTCGATGTCCTTGTCCTTCAGCGCCGCCTGAATCATGCGGATCGTGGCGAGCTTGGCCTTCTCGCCGGCCTTCATGGCCTCCTTCATCTCGGTGGTGAGGCGGGCGCGCAGCATCGATGTTGTCCTTGTTGTGCAGAAACGGGTGGCTGGCCTGCGGTTTGCAGCGATTGAGCCGCCTTCGACGCGGCCCCACATTGACCCCATCGCCGCGGGCTCGATAAGACCGCGGCACACGATCATCAGCCGCCCGCTCACGCCGTCTCGACGGCGCCGGTCGAGGCCGGACATAAGCGAGATCACGCCGATGCTGCAAGACAGCGCTTCCGCGCCGAAAGACGGCGCCGCCGCTCAGGCGCGCCCCGCCCCCGCCCCCTGGGCCGAGCCCGTCGCCACCGCCCTGCTGGTTCTGGCCGACGGCACCATCCTCGAAGGCTTCGGCATCGGCCAGACCGGGATCGCCGACGGCGAGGTCTGCTTCAACACCGCGATGACCGGCTACCAGGAGATCCTGACGGATCCGTCCTATGCCGGGCAGATCGTCACCTTCACCTTCCCGCATATCGGCAACACCGGCACCAACGACGAGGACCTCGAGAGCCTCGACGCGGCCCCGGCCTCGGGCGTACGCGGCACGGTGATCGCCTCGGCCGTGACGCAGCCGTCGAGCTGGCGCTCGTCGTCCCACCTCGATGCGTGGTTGAAGGCCCGCGGCATCCTCGGCATCACCGGGATCGACACCCGCGCGCTGACCGCCCGCATCCGCGACCACGGCATGCCGAACGCGGTGATCGCCAACGACCCCCAGGGCAACTTCGACCGCGAGGCCCTGAAGGCGCGCGCCGCCGCGCTGGCGCCGATGGAAGGTCTCGACCTCGTGCCCCCGGTCACCAGCCGCGAGCGCTCCGACTGGAGCGAATCGACCTGGACGGTGAAGGCCGGCTACGGCCGCGGCGTTCCGGGCGAGGGCCTGCGCGTCGTCGCGATCGATTACGGGGTGAAGCGCAACATCCTGCGCCTGCTGGCCGAGGCCGGCTGCTCGGTCACGGTCGTTCCCGCCACCACCAGCGCGGCCGACATCCTGGCGTTGAAGCCCGACGGCGTCTTCCTCTCGAACGGCCCCGGCGATCCGGCGGCGACCGGCGAGTACGCCGTCCCGGTGATCCGCGAACTGCTCGCCGAGAAGGTGCCGACCTTCGGCATCTGCCTCGGCCATCAGCTGATGGGGCTCGCGCTCGGCGGCCGCACGGTGAAGATGGGCCAGGGCCATCACGGCGCGAACCATCCGGTCAAGGACAAGACCACCGGCAAGGTCGAGATCGTCTCGATGAACCACGGCTTCGCCGTCGATCCGGCGAGCCTGCCCGAGACCGCGGTCGAGACCCACGTCTCGCTGTTCGACGGCTCGAATTGCGGTTTGACGCTCACCGACCGGCCTGCCTTCTCGGTCCAGCACCACCCGGAAGCCTCGCCGGGCCCGCGCGACAGCCACTACCTGTTCGAGAGGTTCGTGACGCTGATGCGCTCGGGCACGCCGGAATCCCGCAAGCCCGAGACGGCCGCCTGATCGACCGGTTCCGCCGCCCTCGCGACGCCGAAGACGCCGCGTTGCGCCATGTGGCGGGCGGGGCGCGTGACGATCGCGCCCGGCGGTCGGAAGCAACCGCCGCCTGCCGTCGGTGTTGTTGGTCCACACGATGGATCGACAGCCCGAAAGGCGCATCATGGCCGAGCACGACGCAGACCGCCCCTCGCTGAAGGGGTTTTCCGCGAACGCGGATCGCAACGGGCAGGATCTCGGGCAGGATTCGCCCCTCGACGTCGGCAGCCCGGCCCGGACCCAGGCCGATCTGAAGGGCGACCCGGCGGGTGACGCCGAGACCGCCCGGATCGCCTCGGGCATGCCGAGCGAGGACGCGACCGACCAGACCGAGGCCGAGACGCCGGCCGAGAACCTGCGGGCGATCCGCGGCGAGGGTCAGCCGGGCGCCTCCGCCTCCGAGGCGATCGACCGTGCCACCGCGCCGGTCGGCCACGACGACGGCAAGCGCTGATGGCCCGCGACACGGACGAGGCCTCGCAGACCGTCACCCGCAAGCCGGACGATCAGGTCGGCAGCAGCGGCGAGCCCGCGGCCGGCGGCGGCGGCCACACCGCCGAGCAGTCGGCGATCACCGACATGGGCACGGGCGGCAAGTCCGACCCCGAGCGCAAGTCCGACTGGAAGCAGGGCGGCGAGCCCGGCCGCGCTCCGCCGACGCCCGGCGGATCGTCGGGCGGGCATTCCGACCAGAAGGCATCGCGCGGCCCGCAGGCCGACGAGACCGTCGCCTCCGGGCATTACAAGGCCGAGCGCGAGGAGGGCGAATGAGCGATCACGACAAGCCGGCGGACGAGACGCCGGACACGAAGAAGCCCGCGAATGCCGCACCCGATGCGGTGATGGACCCGAACGAGAAGACCGAGGGCCATCCGGGCATGGGGCCGAAGGGCGGCGGCACTGACAAGGATACCGACCCGGGCGGCGGGTGAGGCTCGCCGACGGTGCCCGCCTCTCCTGCCGGGCGGCAGACGCACCTTCCCTCCCCCCTCTGCGGGGGAGGGTGGGCCTCGCGTGAGCGAGGGTCGGGAGAGGGGAGCGACCTCTCCGGACAGCGCGCTCCCCTCACCCGACCCGCTTCGCGGGCCACCCTCCCCCGCAGAGGGGGGAGGGGGCTGCCCCTATTTCGATAGCGTCACGATATCGACCCAACGAAAAAGGGCCGGGTGATCGCCGCCCGGCCCTTCGTATTCCGATCTCCAGCGATCCTCAGCTCGCGCTGCTCGCCGCTCCGCCCGAGCGCTCGAAGCGCTTGCGGTCGTTCGGATCGAGGTGGGTCTTGCGCAGGCGGATCGACTTCGGGGTGACTTCCATCAGCTCGTCGTCCTGAATCCAGGCGAGCGACTTCTCCAGCGTCATCCGGATCGGCGGGGTCAGGCGCACGGCCTCGTCCTTCGAGGTGGTGCGGATGTTGGTGAGCTTCTTGCCCTTGAGCACGTTCACCTCGAGGTCGTTCTCGCGGTTGTGCTCGCCGATGATCATGCCCTGGTAGACCTTGGCGCCGGGCTCGATCATCATCGGGCCGCGGTCCTCGAGGTTCCACATGGCGTAGGCCACGGCCTCGCCCTTGTCGTTCGAGATCAGCACGCCATTGCGGCGGCCGGCGATCTCGCCCTTGAAGGGCTCGTAGGCCTTGAACAGGCGGTTCATGATCGCCGTGCCGCGCGTGTCGGTCATCAGCTCGCTCTGGTAGCCGATGAGGCCACGGGTCGGTGCGTGGAAGACGAGGCGCAGGCGATCGCCGCCCGACGGACGCATCTCGATCATCTCAGCCTTGCGCTCGGACATCTTCTGCACGACGACGCCCGAGTACTCCTCGTCGACGTCGACCACGACCTCCTCGATCGGCTCGAGGATGCCGCCATCCTCGTCCTTCGAGAGCACGACGCGGGGACGCGACACGGCGATCTCGAAGCCCTCGCGGCGCATGGTCTCGATCAGGATCGCCAGCTGCAGCTCGCCGCGACCAGAGACGAAGAAGCTGTCCTTGTCGGCGGCCTCCTCGATCTTCAGCGTGACGTTGCCCTCGCCCTCCTTGAACAGGCGGTCGCGGATCATGCGGCTGGTGACCTTGTCGCCCTCGGTGCCGGCGAGCGGCGAATCGTTGACGATGAAGGACATGGTGACGGTCGGCGGATCGATCGGCTGGGCCTGGATCGGGGTCTCGACCTGCGGGTCGCAGAACGTGTCGGCGACGGTGCCCTTCACGAGGCCGGCGATGGAAACGATGTCGCCCGCCTCGCCGACATCGATCGGCGCCCGCTCGAGGCCGCGGAAGGCGAGGATCTTCGAGACGCGGCCGGTCTCCACGAGCTTGCCCTCGCGGTCCATCACCTTGATCGCCTGGTTCGGCTTCACGGTGCCGGAGGCGATGCGGCCGGTGATGATGCGGCCGAGGAACGGGTTGGCTTCGAGCAGGGTGCCGAGCATCCGGAACGGGCCTTCCTCGACGCGGGCCTGCGGCACGTGCTCGAGCACGAGATCGAACAACGGCGCGAGCCCTTCGCTCTGATCGCCGTCCGGCGTCGTGGCCATCCAGCCGGCGCGGCCGGACCCGTAGAGGATCGGGAAGTCGAGCTGGTCGTCGGTGGCGTCGAGCGCCGCGAACAGGTCGAACACCTCGTTCACCACTTCGGTGATGCGGGCGTCGGGACGATCGACCTTGTTGATCGCCACGATCGGGCGCAGGCCGATCTTGAGGGCCTTGCCGACCACGAACTTGGTCTGCGGCATCGGGCCTTCGGCCGCGTCCACCAGCACGATCACGCCGTCGACCATCGACAGGATGCGCTCGACCTCGCCGCCGAAGTCGGCGTGGCCGGGGGTGTCGACGATGTTGACGCGGGTATCCTTCCAGACGACCGAGGTCGCCTTGGCCAGGATGGTGATGCCGCGCTCCTTCTCGAGGTCGTTCGAGTCCATCGCCCGTTCCTCGACCCGCTGGTTGTCGCGGAAGGAGCCGGACTGCGACAGCAGCTTGTCGACGAGCGTCGTCTTGCCGTGGTCGACGTGGGCGATGATGGCGATGTTGCGCAGCTTCATGGTGTTTCCGAAGCGAGTAGAACCCGCCACGGGACGGACCGCGATTGCAGTCGGCCACGCCGGGTCGAGAACGGGTTCGAGCTATTGCGCCGCAATATAAGGAGTCGGCCTCGGCGGCAAGGGGGCAGCGGTTCTGCGGTGATCGCGAGCCCTGCTCAACCGTTCAGGGCGAGCGGCAGCGCCACGAGCGCGATCGGTAGCGCCAGCAACGCCGCCGGGCGGAGCCAGCCCGGGCGGTAGGACAGGAAGGCGACCACGAGCAGCGCCGCGCCGGTCAGGGCGCCGATCCATTGCACCGGACCGAAGTTCCAGCCTTCCAGCGCCACCGCCGCCACGAAGGAGAGGCCGATGCCGGCCCAGCCGGCGATGCGCAGGGTCCGGGCGCGGGCCGCGCCGGGACGCACCAGGAAGGCGTCGCGATGGTGACGGTCGAGGCTGAGCGCCAGCGCCGACAGTCCGGCGAAGCACAGGGCGAGGTTGAGGCCGACGACGATGGCGGTCACGCGCGCAGGGCCTCCCCGCCCGTGATGCCGGCGTCCGCCCGGAGCGCCGGCCGGAGCCGCGCCTGCCCCGCCTTCCGCGCGGCGAGCCCGAGGAGGATGCCGAGGGCGATCATCGCGGCGTCGAAGCCGAGGAAGCGCGTCTCGCCGGCGAGCGGATGCAGGCCGGTGGTGAGCGCGCCGACGACCGGCACCGCCAGGAACAGGCCTCCGACCAGCCCGAGGCCTTCGCGCCAGACCGATCCGGCCGGGCGGAGGGCGCCGGCGACCGCCACCAGCGCCCAGGCGCCGAAGAACGTTCCGACCTCCCAATCCGCGCGGGCGGCAAGGTCGAGCGGCAGCAGGCGGTTGGCCAGGAAGTAGGCGGCAATTCCGGCGGGCAAGCCGACGATGGTCCCGACGTTGAGCGTCCGCACCAGCCGCAGGCCGAAGCCTTCCGCCTCCGCCCCCTGCGGCGCCCGCGCCACGGCCCACAGCACGAGCCCGGTGGCGACGGTGGCGGCGCCCATCACCCCGCACAGGAAGAACAGCACGCGCAGGGCCGCGCCGGCGAAGTGCCCCTCGTGCAGCCCGAGCATGACGGTCGAGGTCTTGGCCGCGGCGCGGGTCGCGCCGTTGCTGCCGAGCATCGCCCCGGTCGCGCCGTCGAACGCGATCTGCGGATGCTCGTGGGCAAGCCCGTGCGGCTCCTCGAAGACCGCAAGCACGGAGGGCGTCGCGTCGGCGGGGTTGAAGACGGAGACCCCTTCCGGCGCCTCGCCCCTGGCGGCGATGCCCTGCGCGACCATGCCGGAGAGCAGCGCCAAGGTGCCGGGCTTCCCGGACGGGGCGCGCAGCTCCGGCATCAGCCCGCTGTCGACGTAGAAGCGCATCTCGTCGCCCTTGTAGGCGGAGACGACGCCCCACGGCATGTACATCGGCGCGAGGGTGACGAGGCCGGAATAGGTGATCATCAGGTGGAACGGCAGCGCGAGCACGCCGAACACGTTATGCGCATCGAGCCAGCCGCGCTGCGAGCGACGACGCCGGAAGGTGAAGAAGTCGGCGAAGATCCTGCGGTGGGTGACGATGCCCGAGACTAGCGCCACCAGCATCACCAGCGCGCAGGTGCCGACGATCCAGCGGCCCCAAAGCGGCGGCATGCCGAGCTCGAAATGGAAGCGGTAGAGGAAGTCGCCGCCGCGGGTGTCGCGGGCCTTGGTCGGCGTCCCGGTGGCGGGATCGAGCAGGGCCTGATGGAACGGGCCTTCCAGGCTCTTCCACCACATCACGCCGATCAGCGGCTTCTCGGGCTTCGGCAGCTCGATGTACCAGCCGGTGGCGTCGGGCATCGCCCTCTGCAGGTAGGCGGCGGCGAGGTCGGCGGAGCGGGCCGGGTCGCTCGCGGTCTCGGCGAGCTCCGGCCGCATCCACTGCGAGATCTCGGTCCGGTAGTAGCTCGCGGTACCGGTGACGAAGACGCAAAACAGCACCCAGCCGACGACGAGGCCGGACCAGGCGTGCAGCCACGCCATCGATTGGCGAAAACCCTGCCTCATGCAGCACCGACCGCGGCGAAGCCGCCGGCGAGCCAGAGCCCGCCGCCGAGGACGGCTGCGAGCCCGGCGACCGTCAGGGCGGCACGGCCGAGCGTCGGCGCGGCGAAGACGTAGATCACCACGGCGACCATCACCGCGAAGCTCAGGAGGGTCGCCGTCGCGACCGCCTCGGAACGGACGAGCGGCAGCGTCAACGCCAGCAGGGCGGTCAGCAGCGCCGCGACCGCGTAGCCGCCGGCGACCGCGAGCACGATCCGCCCCACGACCGCGAGGCGGTAGGCCGGACGGCGGCGTGCGTCCTTCTGCGGTGCCATCGGGCCGACTCCACGGGGCTTCACGCCCTCGAAGGGCGGCGTTCCGTGCCGGGGGTAGCAAGGCGCCCTGCGGCCGCGCAACCGCTATGTTTCAGAACCATTCCAGTTCTCGCCCAACGGTTTAGCTGCCGTCGACGACGGGATTGCGGGGTGCGTCTCGAACGTGCGCGACCATCGGCGGGCGACAAGGGGCGTGGGCAAGCGCCCGGCAAGGATTGCTCCGCGGGCGCGCACGCCGCATGCAGGCAGGGTCCAGGCCCGACACGCGAGATGCCGACCCCCGTGACCCAGCCCAAGCCCGATGCGCCCCGTCCGCCGATCCGCTTCCGCGGCCGCTCGTTCATGGCGACCGTGCTCGCGCCGCTGCCCCCGATCGAGGATTGGCTCGCCGATCTCGACGCCCTGCGCCAGCGCGCACCCGCGTTCTTCGCCGGGCGCCCGGTGATCCTCGATCTCACCGGGCTCACGCTCGATCGCGACGACCTGACCGGTCTGGTGGCCGAGCTCTCGGCGCGCGCCATCGCGATCTACGGGATCGAGGGCGCGGCGCCCGCGCTGCTCGGGCCGGGCCTGCCGCCGGCGCTGGCGGGAGGGCGGCCGACCGGGGAGATCGAGATCCCCGAGGCCGAAGCCCCCTCCCCCGAGGCGGCCGTGCCGGCGCCGCCCGCGCAGGCTTCGGCCGTCTCGCTGATCCTCGACGCACCGGTGCGCTCGGGCCAGGCGGTCCTGCATCTCGAAGGCGACGTGACGGTGATGGGCGCCGTCGCCTCGGGCGCCGAGGTGATCGCCGGCGGCTCGATCCACGTCTACGGCGCCCTGCGCGGCCGTGCGATCGCCGGTGCCGCCGGCAACCCGAACGCGCGGATCTGGTGCCGCAAGTTCGAGCCCGAGCTGATCGCGATCGACGGCCTGTACAAGGCCGCCGACGACCTCGATCCGAGCTTCACCGGCCAGGGCGTCGAGGTGCGGCTCGTCGAGGACGCGATCCGCCTGGCGCTGCTGGAGCGCGGCTGAGCCGACGTCACAGGATCCGGGCATGAGATTGCGACAGGATCCTCATCCTTAACCGTTCGGTAACCATATCCGCCGTCAATGATCCGGTAAGGAATCGTTGACCCGTGAAAACACAGATCTTTCCGGACCCCGACCGTCCCGTTCCGGCACAGCCCGAGAAAGCCGTTTCCCTGGAGACGGTTGCTGCGCCCGCCGGCACCGAATCGTCCGCGCCCGAGCCGGCTACGGCCGCCTCGGACCCGGCAAAACCTGCCGCCCCGGCGAAGCCCGCCGCCCGACGCGCCCTCGCCTTCCGAGGGCGTGCGTTCAAGGCGATGGCGCTGAAGCCCGAGCCGCCGCTCGCCGACTGGCTGGCGGACCTCGACGCGGCGCTCAAGCGCTCGCCGACCCTGTTCGACGGGCGCGCGATCATCCTCGATCTCGGCGCCCTGCGCCCGGACCACGACGCGCTGCAGGCGCTGGTGGCCGACCTCGTCGGACGACGCGTCCGCATCCTCGGCTTTGAGGGCGTGGAGACGATCGCACCCGGCCTGCCGCCGCTGCTCGTCGGCGGGCGTCCGGCGACCAATCTGGATCTGCCGAAGGTGCCGGACGAGCCGGTCTCCACCTCGATCACCATCGAGGGCTCGGTCCGCTCCGGGCAGACGGTGGTGCATCCCACCGGGGACGTCACGGTGATGGGCTCGGTCTCGTCCGGGGCGGAGATCCTCGCGGGCGGCTCCATCCACATCTACGGCGCGCTGCGCGGCCGGGCGATCGCGGGCGCCGCCCGCAACCCGCGGGCCCGCATCTACTGCCGCAAGTTCCAGCCCGAGCTGCTCGGGATCGATCGCCTCGTCCGCACGGCCGAGGACATCGGCACGCAGCTGCAGGGCAAACCCGTACAGATCTGGCTCGACGGCGGCGCGATCCGCATGGCCGGCCTGGAATGACTTTCGAACTTTCAGAACTCGATCCGATCACCGCAGATCAAGGAGCGACACGCGTGGCAAAGGTTTTGGTCGTCACATCGGGCAAGGGCGGCGTCGGCAAGACGACGACAACGGCGGCACTCGGTGCCGCGATCGCGCAGGGCGGGCAGAGCGTCTGCGTCGTCGATTTCGACGTCGGCCTGCGCAACCTCGACCTCGTCATGGGTGCCGAGCGCCGGGTCGTCTACGACCTCATCAACGTGGTCAACGGCGATGCCAAGCTCAACCAGGCGGTGATCCGCGACAAGCGGCTCGAGACCCTGCACCTGCTGCCGGCCTCGCAGACCCGCGACAAGGACGCGCTCACCGACGAGGGCGTCGCCCGCGTCATGGAAGAGCTTCGCGAGAAGTTCGACTGGGTGATCTGCGATTCGCCCGCCGGCATCGAGCGGGGCGCCCAGCTTGCCATGCGCCACGCCGACGTCGCGGTGGTGGTGACCAACCCGGAAGTCTCGTCGGTGCGCGACTCCGACCGCATCATCGGCCTGCTCGACTCCAAGACGATCAAGGCCGAGCGCGGCGAGAACATGGACAAGCACCTGATCCTGACCCGCTACGACCCCGCCCGGGCCGACCGCGGCGACATGCTCAAGGTCGAGGACGTGCTCGAGATCCTCTCGATCCCGCTCCTGGCGATCATCCCCGAGAGCCAGGAAGTGCTGCGCGCCTCGAACGTCGGCTGCCCGGTGACGCTGAACAACCCGCACTGCGCGCCGGCCCGTGCCTATTCCGACGCGGTGCGCCGGCTCAAGGGCGAAGAGCTGCCGATGACCATGCCGACGGACCGCAAGTCCTTCCTCGACAAGCTGTTCCTGCGGAGGGCCGCATGACCCTCCTCGGTCTCTTCAACAAGCGCGCATCCGGCTCCGTCGCCCGCGAGCGCCTGCAACTGATCCTCGCCCACGAGCGCTCCGAGACCGGCCAGCCCGACCTCGTGATCACGCTGCGCGAGGAGATCCTGGCGGTCATCGCCAAGCACGTCTCGGTCGAGCGCGACAAGGTCAAGATCACGCTCGAACGCGGCGAGGGCGTCTCGACGCTCGGGCTCGACATCGAGCTGCCGCTGATAGCCTCGAAGACGCGGACCGAGGCGAAGCCCGAGAAGGCGGCCCTGGAGAAGGCGGCGCCGGAGAAGCGCAAGCAAGCGGCCTGAAGGGCTGCTCGGCCCGACTGCCCAGCCCGCGGATCCCAGCGATCCGCGGGCTTTTTCCGTTCGGCTTCGGGACATCGGAACAGGCGCGATCACCCACGAATCGGTGACGGAACGATCGCGGCCGCGCAGCATTCCTAGCCACCCCATTCGGGTTGTGGAGATAGCAATGCGTCGTCTGATCCTGGCATCCATGGTTGCCCTCACCGTTTCCGGCACGGCGTTCGCCGCCGAGAAGCAGACCACCCCGACCACGGCCGCGAAGTTCGTCCCGGTCCCACAGGACGCGGTGCTGAGCTACAACCTGATCGGCTTGAACGTGATGGACGGCTCGAACAACAACGTCGGCGAGATCAAGGATCTCGCGATCGAGAACGGCAAGCTCAGCAGCTACATCCTCTCGGTCGGCGGCTTCCTCGGCATGGGCGAGCGCTACGTCTCGGTCGAGCCGTCTTCGGTGGCGCTCGGCTACGACGAGGGCGCGAAGAAGTGGAAGGCGATCATCGGCGCCACCAAGGACCAGCTCAAGGCGGCGCCCGAGTTCAAATACGACGGCAAGTTCAAGCGCTGAACCTCAGCCTCGCGACGTTTCGCAAGCGCGTGGAAGCCCGCGGATCGAAGGATCCGCGGGCTTCCTCATGTTTCGATCTTCCCGTCGGCCAGAAAGGCGATCAGCGACGCGTTCACCGCCTCCGCCGCGTCGTGCTGGACCCAGTGGGTCGCCTCGGGAAACCATGCGATGCGGCCCGCATCGCAGAGCGCGAGGCTCGCCTCGGCGAGGCCGGATTCGAGCGCGTGATCGCGCCGCCCCCACAGGATCAGGGTCGGCATCGTGATCCGCGGCGCGGTGCCGGGCCGCGGAAGGCGTAGCGCCCGGTACCAGTTCAGCATCGCCGTCATCGCTCCGGGCCTGGCCCAGGCCTCGGCGTAGCGATCCAGGTCCGCCGCGGTGAAGCTGCCCTTCCGCCCGGTCTTCGCCAGCGCCTGGCGTAGCACCGCACCGTCGTTCGCGGTCAGGCGCGTTTCGGGCAGGCGCGGGATCTGAAAGAAGCCGACATAGAGGCTGCGCAGCATCTGCGTCGGATGCCGCCGGACGTAGGGGCCGAAGACCGCCGGATGCGGCGCGTTGAGGATCGCCAGCCGCACGATCCGCTCGGGATGGAACGAGGCCGTCCACCACGCGACGAGGCCGCCCCAATCGTGGCCGACGAGCCGGAACGCCGCGAAGCCGTAATGGTTGGCCAGCTCGATCACGTCGGCGGCGAGCCGGTCGAGATGATAGGCGGCGAGACCCTCGGGCTTGTCGCTGCAATTGTACCCGCGCTGGTCGGGCAGGACGAGGCGCAGGCCCGCCTCCGTCAAGGGGCCGATCTGACGGCGCCAGCCGTACCAGAACTCGGGGAAGCCGTGCAGGACGATCGTGGGAAGCCCGTCCGCCGGACCGGCTTCCGCGACGTGCAGGCGGATGCTCGGCAGAGCGACCGACGACGTCCGCACCGATTCGAGCAAGGCGACCTCCCCTCGTCGCGCGTCGCGGGCGGCGGGACCCCTTCGGTACCGCCGTCTCAGCGATGCCCTCAGCCTTCGCGAACGAAGATCATGGTCGAGAGCGGCGGGAGGGTCAGGCTCAGGGAATGACCCTGGCCGTGGCTCTCCGCCGCGTCGGCCTCGCGGCCGCCCATGTTGCCCATGTTCGAGCCGCCGTAGATGCCGGCATCCGAGTTGAACGCCTCGCGATAGAAGCCGCCCGTCGGGACGCCGATGCGGTAGTTCTCGCGCGGCACGGGCGTGAAGTTCGAGACGACGATGGCGATCTCGCCGGCCTCGCGGCCCTTTCGGGCCCAGGCGATCACGCTGTTGTCCTGGTCGTCGGCCACCAGCCACTGGAAGCCCGCCGCCTCGGTGTCGCGGCTGTGCAGTGCCGGCGTCGAGACGTAGAGCCGGTTCAGGTCGCGGATCACGTCCTTGACGCCGGCATGGGCGGGGTCGTCGAGCAGGTGCCAGTCGAGCGACTGGTTGTGGTTCCACTCGCGCTCCTGGCCGAACTCGCCGCCCATGAAGAGCAGCTTCTTGCCGGGATGCCCCCACATGAACCCGAAATAAGCGCGCAGGTTGGCGAACTTCTGCCAGCGGTCGCCGGGCATCTTGCCGAGCAGGGAGCCTTTCCCGTGCACCACCTCGTCGTGGGACAGCGGCAGGATGAAGTTCTCGGAGAAGGCGTAGAGCAGCCCGAAGGTCAGGTCGTGGTGGTGGTAGCGGCGGTGGATCGGGTCCGTCGAGACGAAGTTCAGGGTGTCGTGCATCCACCCCATGTTCCACTTGAAGCCGAAGCCGAGCCCGCCGGTGTAGGTCGGGTGCGAGACGCCGGGCCAGGAGGTGGATTCCTCGGCGACCGTGATCGTGCCGGGGGCGTGCGCGTAGGTCGCCTCGTTGGTCTTCCGCAGGAAGTTGATCGCGTCGAGGTTCTCGTTGCCGCCGTACTGGTTCGGGATCCACTCGCCCTGGCGGCGCGAGTAGTCGAGGTAAAGCATCGAGGCGACGGCATCCACGCGCAGGCCATCGAGGTGGTAGTGCTCGAGCCAGAACCGGGCATTGGCGGCGAGGAACGTCGCGACCTCGGCCCGGCCGAAATTGTAGATGTACGTGCCCCAATCCTGGTGGAAGCCCTGGCGCGGGTCGGCATGCTCGTAGAGGTGCGTGCCGTCGAACTGGCCGAGGCCGTGCGCGTCGAGCGGGAAGTGGCCGGGCACCCAGTCGAGCATCACGCCGATGCCGGCCTCGTGCGCCGCGTTCACGAGGGCCGCGAAGTCGTCGGGCGTGCCGTGCCGGCTCGTCGGCGCGAACAGGGAGACCGGCTGGTAGCCCCAGGAGCCGTCGAACGGGAACTCAGTGATCGGCAGCATCTCGATATGGGTGAAGCCCATCTCCTTGACGTACGGGATCAGGCGCTCGCCCATCTCCTTGTAGGTCAGGTAGCGGTTGCCCTCGTCGGGCACGCGCGCCCACGAGCCGAGATGCACCTCGTAGATCGAGATCGGGGCGTGGCGCGGGTCCTTGTCGCCGCGGGTCGCCATCCACTGCTTGTCGTGCCAGGCGGGCTCGCTGGTGCCCTGCAGCACGGAGGCCGTCTCCGGCGGGTGCTGCGCGGCGAAGGCGACCGGGTCGGCCTTCAGCGGCAGCAGCGCGCCGTCCGGGCCGCGGATCTCGAACTTGTAGTGCTGACCGGCCTTGAGGCCGGGCACGAACAGCTCCCACAGGCCGCCGTTCTGCCAAAGGCGCATCGGATGGCGGCGGCCGTCCCACTCGTTGAAGTCGCCGACGACACTGACGCGCCGGGCATTCGGCGCCCACACCGCGAAGCGGAAGCCGTCGATGCCATCGAGGCAGCCGAGCTGCGCGCCGAGGATCTTGTAGACGAGGTTGGTCCCGACCTCGCGCAGGGTGTCGACGTCGTGCTGCTCCAGCGACGAGCCGAAGCCGTAGGGGTCGTGACGGCGGCGCTTGGCCCCGTCCCAGGTCTCGACCTCGATCTCGTAGAGCGGCCGGCCCTGGCTCTCGACCTTGGCGACCCAGAACCCGTCCGGGTGGCGCCGCTCGAACGGCACCGCCTCGCCGCCAACGATGAGCGCGGCGGACTTCGCCTCCGGCAGCACGGCTCGGACCTCCCAGGCTCCGGGCCCGACCTGATGCGGGCCGAGCACGCTGAACGCGTCGCCGTGGTTGGCCGCCATCACCGCCGCGATCGCATCGGGATGCACGCTGTGCGTCGTGCCCGCCTGCGCGGAGCCGGACGGGGCGACATTCGAGACCGGGTTCGTGTCCGACGGATCGGTGCGGGTCGCGAAGGTCTGGTCGATGGCCGTCATTCAGGTGCCTCTCTCGGGTGACCGAAGCGGCGTCCGAGAAGGTCGGACGGCTTCAGGCCGGTCAGTCTCCGCGCGCGCCGACGAAGCCGTTCTTGCCCCGTCGGCACGCGCATGGGATCAGGACGCCTTGGCGTCCTCCAGAATGGTCAGAACCCCACGGGCGGGGATTTCGATCCAGTCGGGGCGGTTGTTGGCCTCGTAATCGACCTCGTAGAGCGCCTTGGTCAGCAGGCAGAGGCGAAGCAGCCGGCCATGCGTCTCGGGGTCGGTCACGGCGGCGCGGCTTTCCGAGACCGCGGTTTCGTAGCCCTTCAGGAACGCCGCATCGATCATGCCACGCCACGCGAAGGCGGCGGTGCGCGCCCGATCCTCCGAATCCGCGAAGCGGCCGGCGATCTCGCGGGTCACCGTCTCGGCGCCGTAGGCGAACGAGCGCAGCATGCCCGCCACGTCGCGCAGCGGCGTCGACTTCGCCCGGCGCTCGTCGGCCGGACGCGAGGGCTCGCCCTCGAAGTCGACCAGCACCAGGTCGCCGCTCGACACCAGTACCTGCCCGAGATGGTAGTCGCCGTGGATCCGCGTCTTGAACGCGCCCTTCGGCGGGTCGCGGGTCAGCGACGCGATCAGGGCATCGACCTCGGCGCGACGCCCGGCGAGCGCGACGCTCGACGGGCGGCCTGCATCGAGCCCGCGCTCCGCGATCGCCTTCAGGCCGCGGAAGGCCCGATCGGCCTGGTGACGGGCATCGGCGCCGAGCACCGCCAGGTCGTCGGCGGTGAAGGGCTCGGCCGCGAAGGCCGCGTCGCCGGTCTCGATCGCGAAGGCGTTGTGCATCTCGGCGGTCCGCCGTCCGAGCAGGTCGGCCCAGCGCAGGTGATCGTGGAACGCCTCCGCCGGCGTCGGCGCCTCGCTCTCGGGGGCCAGCACCACGGTCTCGAAATCGCGGCGCAGGCCTTCGAGCATCACCGTCCAGGCGTCGCCCTGGTTCAGGACGAAGCTCTGCAGCACGGCGAGCGCCGTGCGCGTGCCGTCCTCGGCGACGTGCTCGAGGGTGCCGAGCAGCGCCGGCGTGTTCGGGAACTTGGCCTCCTCGGTGAGGAAGCGCCCGACCTCGACTTCCGGGTGCGTGCCCGGCTGCAGGCGGCGCAGCAGCTTGAGCATCATCTTCGCGCCGATGGCGATCGAGGTGTTGCTCTGCTCCGCCGAGAGCCGGCGGACGTCGCTCGCCTCGAACGGCACGCTATGGTCGAAGGCCGAGGTCGAGGAGAACACGAGCTTGCCGCCCTCGGTCGGGATCTCGCGGCCGTCGCGCATCCCCTCGGCGAGGCAGATCGCGAAGTCCGGCGAGGCCGCCGCGCCGTAGAGCAGGCCGGTGCGCGGGCCGCGGCGCACGCGCGCCACGGCGAATTCGAGCAGCGTCTCGTCCTCGCGCCCCTCGTCGACGCCGACGGGGACGAAGTATTGCTGGCGCTCGCCGTTGGAGAGCTGGACGTCGAGGCGCGGCAGCAGGAAGCGGGCTTCGCCGCCGGCCTCCTTCACGGTCGCGCAGTCGACCACCTGCACGCTCTTGATCCGCGAGCCCTTGGCACCGAACCAGCGCCGGCTGGCGATGAAGGGCGGGATCACCGTGCGCTCGAAAGCGAGGCGCTCGCGACCGGCCATCAGGCTCTCGATGCCGCCGGTGAGCACCAGCGTGAACAGCTCGGGCGCCTCCTTCATCGGCCCGATCGTGCCGGTGTTCGCCGACGACAGCGAGAACCAGTAGAAGCCGTAGGATGGCAGGGTGAGCAGGTAGGGCAGCTCGCCGATCGGCGGGAACTCGGTTCCGCCGGTGAGCTCGATCGGCACGGCGCTGCGCAGCTCGGACAGGTCGAGCTGCACCGCCTGCGGCGCGCGCGACAGGTTGGCGACGCAGAGCACGCGCTCGCCCTCGAACTCGCGGATCCAGGCGAGCACCTTGCGGTTCGACGGATACAGGAACTGCATCGAGCCGCGGCCCAACGCGGTGCTGTTGTTGCGAATGGCGATCATCCGCCGCGTCCAGTTGAGCAGGCTGGTCTGCGACTGCGTCTGCGCCTCGACGTTGAGGGCGTCGAAGCCGTAGATCGGGTCCTGGATCGCCGGCAGGAACAACCGCTGCGGGTTGGCCCGCGAGAAGCCGCCGTTGCGATCGGGCGACCATTGCATCGGCGTGCGCACGCCGTCGCGATCGCCGAGGTAGATGTTGTCGCCCATGCCGATCTCGTCGCCGTAGTACAGCACCGGCGTGCCGGGCATCGACAGGACGAGGGACTTCATCAGCTCGATCTTGCGCCGGTCGTTCTCGAGCAGCGGCGCGAGACGGCGGCGGATGCCGAGGTTGATGCGGGCGCGGCGCTCCGCGGCGTAGAACGACCACAGGTAGTCGCGCTCCTCCGCTGTCACCATCTCGAGCGTCAGCTCGTCGTGGTTGCGCAGGAAGATCGCCCACTGGCACCCTTCCGGGATCTCGGGCGTCTGGCGCATGATGTCGGTGATCGGGTGCCGGTCCTCGCGGGCGATCGCCATGTACATGCGCGGCATCAGCGGGAAGTGGAACGCCATGTGGCATTCGTCGCCGTCGCCGAAATACTGCGCGGTCTCCTCCGGCCACTGGTTGGCTTCCGCCAGCAGCATCCGGTCGGGATAGCTCGCATCCAGCGCCGCGCGGATCGCCTTGATGACCGTGTGGGTCTCGGGCAGGTTCTCGCAGTTCGTGCCGTCGCGCTCGATCAGGTACGGGATCGCGTCGAGGCGCAGGCCGTCGACGCCCATGTCGAGCCAGTAGCGCATCGTCTCGATGACCGCTTCCAGCACCTTCGGGTTGTCGAAGTTCAGGTCGGGCTGGTGGCTGTAGAAGCGGTGCCAGAAATACTGCTTGGCGACCGGGTCCCAGGTCCAGTTCGAGGTCTCGGTGTCGAGGAAGATGATCCGCGTGTCCGAATACGGCGTGTCGGTGTCCGACCACACGTAGAAGTCGCGCTCGGGCGATCCGGCCGGCGCCTCGCGGGCGCGCTGGAACCACGGATGCTGGTCCGAGGTGTGGTTGATGACCAGCTCGGTGATCACCCGCAGGCCGCGCTCGTGCGCGGCGTCTACGAAGCGCCGGAAGTCGGCCATCGTCCCGTAGGACGGGTTGACCTCCTCGTAGTCGGCGATGTCGTAGCCGTCGTCGCGCAGCGGGGACGGATAGAACGGCATCAGCCAGATGGCGGTGACGCCGAGGTCTCGGACATAATCCAGCCGCTGGGTAAGGCCCTCGAAATCCCCGATCCCGTCGTTGTTCGAGTCGAAGAACGACTTGACGTGGATCTGGTAGATGATGGCGTCACGGTACCATTGCGGATCGCTGCGATCGATCATCGCGTCGTTGCCTCGCACGTCGGATTCAGGGGCGGTGGTGCCGGTCCCGCGCGAGGATGATCGTCGCGTGATCGGTGTGCGGCTGTAGAACCGCAGGATGGTGGCGACAGCGCGACCGACCGGGCCGATCGCGCTGGATTTCTGTTCACACGGGCAGCCTCAGCCCGCAACCCGCTTCGGCCGGCTGAGCCGCCAGATGATGCACGAGCGCTCGACGGGATCGAGGGCGATGCGGTGCGACTTGCCGCGCAGCTCGAACGTGTAGCCGTCGAGCAGGTCCTCGACGGCGACCGCCCCGCCGTCGCCCTCGCCGAGCAGCCAGAGCGGCACCTCGTAGGTGCATTCCTGGCGGTTCTTGGGATCGAGGTTGACCATCACGAACACGCAGTTGTCGCGGTCGGGCGTCGTCTTGGCGTAGGCGATGATGCTGTCGTTGTAGGCCGCCGTGAACACGACGTTGCGGAAATCCCAGAGCGCGGGGTTCTCGCGACGGATGTGGTTGAGCTTGATGATGTGCTCGCGGATGTTGCCGGGTCGGTCGTAGTCCCAGGCCTTCAGCTCGTACTTCTCGGAGTTGAGGTACTCCTCCTTGCCGGGATAGGGCGCCGCCTCGCACATCTCGTAGCCGTTGTAGATGCCGTAGACCGACGACAGGGTCGCGGCCAGCGTCGCCCGCACGACAAAGCCGGCGCGGCCGCTCGTCTGGAGGTAATGCGGGTTGATGTCGGGCGTGTTGGCAAAGAAGTTCGGCCGATAGTACTCGCCCATCTCGCCCGCAAGCTCGGTCGCGTACTCGGTCAGCTCGGCCTTGGTGTTGCGCCAGGTGAAGTAGGTGTAGCTCTGCTGGTAGCCGGCCTTGGCGAGCTTCTTCATCATCTTCGGCCGGGTGAAGGCTTCGGCGAGGAAGAGCGCGTCCGGATAGCGCCCGTTCACCTCGGCGATCACCCATTCCCAGAACGGGATCGGCTTGGTGTGCGGGTTGTCGACCCGGAAGATGCGCACGCCGCGGCTGCACCAGCCGAGCAGGATGTCGCGCAGCTCGATCCACAGCGACGGCAGCGCGCCGCCGTAGAAGTGCACGTTGGAGATGTCCTCGTACTTCTTCGGCGGGTTCTCGGCGAACTTCAGCGTCCCGTCCGGGCGCCACTCGAACCACTCGGGATGGTTCTTGATCCAGGGATGGTCGGGCGAGCACTGGATCGCGAAGTCGAGCGCCACCTCCATGCCGTGGGCGTGGCTCGCCGCGACCAGGCGCTCGAAGTCGGCCAGCGTTCCGAGTTCGGGATGGACCGCCTCGTGGCCGCCCTCCTCGGTGCCGACCGCGTAGACCGAGCCGACGTCGCCCGGCAGCGCCTTCAGGGTGTTGTTCTTGCCCTTGCGGTTGGTGCGCCCGACGGGGTGGATCGGCGTGAAGTACAGCACGTCGAAGCCGAGCTCGCGGATCTCCGGCAGGCGGCGGATCACGTCGTCGAAGGTGCCGTGGCGATTCACGTCCATCGACTGCGAGCGCGGGAAGATCTCGTACCAGGCCGAGAACCGGGCCGCGAGCCGATCGGCGATCACCTGCGCCGTCACGGGGTAGCGCGAGGCGTTCACCCGCTCCGCGTTGCGGCGGACGAGGCTCGCCGCGTCGGGCACGAGGATGCGGTCGAGCTGGGTGGCCGAGCCGGTCTCCTCGGCGCCGAGCGCGGCGACGAGCGCCTGCAACCGCTCCTTGTCGCGCCCCTCGGCGAGGTCCGCCGCGGTCTGGACCAGGGTGACGCCCTCGATCGTCTCGAGGCGGACGTCGACGCCGGCGTCGCGCTTCTTCAGCGTATCGCGCATCCAGGACGAGAATCCGTCGCGCCAGCCCTCGATGGTGAACTCGTAGCGGGCGTTCTTCTCGAGCGGGAATTGCCCGGCCCAGCGGTCGTTGTCGACGAAGACCATCGGGTCCCGGCGCCATTCGCTCGCGCCGACGACGCGCGACAGGATCGCCGCGTTCAGGATCTCGTGACCGTCCGAGAAGATGTCGGCCTCGATCCGCAGGTTCTCGCCGACGACGCGCTTGACCGGAGAGCGGCCGCCGTCGAGTTCCGGCGTCACCGCCTCGATCACGACGCGGCCGGTGCCGTCCGGCGTTCCGCGGCTCGGCAGCTTGGTCACGGCCGCCGCGACGGCGCTGATGATGCGCAGCTCGCCCGGCGCCAGGTCGATGGCGCTGCCGGGATGGAAGGCGATCGGCTCGGCTTCCGGCGTGCGGTCGACGAACGGCCCGAGCAGGCCGCCCGTCCGGGTGATCAGCGCTCCGGCATCGACCGGCACCGGCTTGTCGGTCGGGTTGAAGAGCAGGATGACGGCGTGCCGGGCGGAGGCCGCATGGCCGGAATCGTAGCGGGCGAGCGCGACGAAATCGGCGTCCGGCGCGGAGATCCGAGCCTGCGCGCCCTCGACGTTGGCGGCCGGAAGCTCGGCGCGCAGGGCGTTGATCGCGGCGACATAGGCCGAGATGTCGATCCCGGTCTCGGATTCGCGGTCCGCAGGCGTCGTGTCGACGACGTGGACCGCGCGGCGATAACCCCACTCGTAGCCGATCGGCATCAGGACGCCGGCCGAGTAGAACGCGGCGAGGGCGTAGCGGCTGCGTAGCTGCGCGGCGACGGCCTCCGGGCCGCCCGACACCTTGGCCGCGAGCCGCGGCATGTCGTGGTTCTCGGGAAACGCGATCGAGGGGGCGATGACGCGCAGGCGCTCGTACTGCTCCAGTGCCCAGGGCTTCTTCAGGTCCCACCACGCGAACGAGTTGAAGAGGTAGTCGAACCCGGCGCCGGCGGTGGCCTTCGCCTCCTCGAAGGTGCAGCCCAGGGTCTCGGCGGCGAACAGGCAGCCGGCCTCGCGCGCCTTCGCCTGCCCGATCAGCGCGCGCCACGTCTCTGGCGGGACCTTGTAGGCCGCATCGCAGCGGAAGCCGGCGACGCCGAGGCTCTGGAGATGGGCGATGTAAGCGTCCCAGATCCGGGTCAGCTCGCTGCGCGGGCCCTCGGAATGGTAATCGAGCTCGGCGAGATCGCCCCAGACGGTGCGGATCGACGGATCGTCGGGATCGACCGCCGCCGGGCTGGCGATCGAGCCGTCGGCCTCCTTCACGAACAGGTCCGGCCTGTCGCGGGCGAGGCGGCCGTCGTTGGCGGTGTGGTTGATGACGAGGTCGGTCATCACCGAGAGGCCGATGGCCTCGGCCGCCGTGCAGAAGCACCGGATCTGATCGTCGTCGGAGGTGCCGTCCTGATCGCGGAAGCGATCGTCCAGCCGCTCGGGGTCGGCGACGGCGTAGAGGCTGCCCGAGCCGCCGGTGGCGTGGAACGGGTTCAGGTAGACCCAATCGAAGCCGAGGGCGGCGATCCGCGGCAGCTCGGCCGTCCAGTCCGAGACCCGCCCGACGAGGAGCGGGAACAGGTTGTAGATCCGCGGCCCCTGGATGCGCGCGTCCGAGGCCCGCGTCGCGAGGCCGGCCGGCGGCGCGACGGGGGCGGCCCCATCCGCTGCGGCATTCCTCGATGCGGTGGTCGGTGCGTTCATGCTGGCCTCGAGTTGTTGGATGGCGTCATCGACTAACGCCCGAATGCCGGGTGCGTGCCGTGCCCGCGGATGCGGTGCGGCACGCTCGGATCACGCCCGGCGCCGGAGGACGGCGTAGGGCAGCGTGGAGAACAACGCTCCGAGATCGGCGGAGCCGTCGTAGCCGGCCCCCGTGACGATGTCGTGCCAGGACGTGCCCGCGCCGAGATCGACCGTCGTGCCGGCGAACCCCGCCCCCGACCAGGTGGCGTCCGTGACCAGTCCGGCGACCAGTCGCGGGACCGCGACGAAGATGTCGCCGTCCGCGCTCGCGTCGGAGCGAAGGTAGGCGACGACGTTGTCCGCACGCGGCCCCGTCGCCTCGATCGCCCGGTAGTCGGCCTCGGCATAGAAGGCCGGACGCGCGGCGCGGTCGGCGAGCAGACGCGTCAGCGTCGCCTGCTTCACCCGCCCGTCCGGCCAATGCGCCAGCAGTTCGGGCAGCGCCCCCTGGTCCGCAAGAGCGCGTTCCATCGCCGCGTAGTTCACCGGCCGGCGGTTGTCGGGATCGACGAACGAGAAGTCCCAGAACTCGGTGCCCTGGTACACGTCCGGCAGGCCGGGCAGCGTGCATTTGAGGACCGTGCGGCCAAGGCCGGCGATCATCCCGAGATGGGCGAGGCGCCGGGCGAACGGCCGCAGCTTGGCCAGGAACTCGGACCCCGGCGCGATCAGCGCCTCGAACAGCTTGGCGACCGCACCCTCGTAGGCTTCGTCGACGTTGACCCAGCTCGACCTGCGCTTGCCCTCCCGCATCGCCTTCTCGCTGTAGGCGGTCAGGCGCTTGCTGAAATCCTCGATGGCGTTCGGCTCGTCGGCATCGAGCAGCTCGAGCGGCCACGCCCCGAGGATGGCCTGGAAGAACATCCACTGGTCGTTGGCGTCCGGCGCCGGCTCGTCGTCGATGGTCGTCAGGTGCGGGACGGCGATCGCGCGCCACAGGTCCCAGGCGCGGGCCCATTCCTCCGGCAGCTCGGACAGGGCGAGCAGGCGCGAGCGCGCGTCCTCGCCGCGCTTGGTGTCGTGGGTCGCCGTCGTGATCATCGCGTTCGGCCAGTCGCGGGCACGCGCCGCCTGGAGCGCGTGAAAGTGCTCCGCGTCGAGGCCGTACTCGCCCGGATCGCCGCCGACCTCGTTGAGGCCGAGCAGCATCGCGTAGCGGTAGAACAGCGTGTCCTCCAGGCTCTTGGCCATCACCGGGCCGGTGAGCTGCTGGAAGCGGCGGCGGAACCGCAGGATCACGATCGGGTCCGGCCGTCCGGGCCCGGAGGTCTCGATCCGGCCGATGAGCGCGGCGGCCGCGAAGTCGTGAACCGAGCGGTCCGGCAGCGCCGACCAGCGCTTGGCCTTGGCGACCGCGCCCTCGATCAGCCGAACGTCCTCGGCCTCGACATCGCTCTCGTCGAGGTCCGGCGGCAGGTAGCTGCGATAGGTCGGGAACCGCGCGATGATCTCGATGAGCGCCCGGCGGATCGCGTTGACCGAGAAGTCGCGCGTGCGCCGGTCGGCATCGGCGATCTCCTTGAGGTCGGTGGTCAGCACCTCGAGCTCGCTGGCGAAGCTGATCTCGAGGATCTCGGCCTTCGCGGCGCGAAGCTGGAAGCCGTAGGGCTCGTCGAAGCCGGTGGCCCACTCGTAGAGCCGCTTGATCTTGCCGCGCTTGCCCTGGTCGACGAGGATGCCGTCGAGGTGGTTCAGCACGTCGTAGCCGGTGGTGCCGGCGACCGGCCACGGCCGAAGCTTCTCGCCCGGCTCCAGGATCTTCTCGACCACGACGTAGAAGCCCGGTCCGACGGCCGCCTGCAGCGCCCGCGCATAGCCCTGCGGGTCGGCCAGGCCGTCGATGTGGTCGATGCGCAGACCGTCGATCCGCCCCTCGCGGACGTGCCGGAACACGGTCTCGTGCGAGCGGTGGAAGATGTCGTTCAGCTCGACGCGCAGGCCCGCCAGCGAGTTCACGTCGAAGAAGCGCCGGTAGTTGATGTCGCTCGACGCGACGCGCCAATGAGCGAGGCGATAGGCCTGGCTCTCCAGGAGCCGGTGCAGCGGGCCGAAGCTGTCCGGGCGGCCCTTGAAGCCGTTGAGTAGCTTCAGGCTGCGGTCGATCGCGGCTCGGATCTCAGGCGATGCGGCGCAGACGGTGGCGAGCCGCTGCTTGAGCCCTTCCGCCTCCTCCGGGAAGGCGACGCGGCGCTTCGCGTCGGTCTCGGCGCCCATGGTGCGCAGGCGCTCGGAGATGGCGAGCAGCTCGCCCTGCGCCTCCTCGTCCACGTCGCCGAGCGCCGCCAGCACCCGATTGAGGATGGTCGGGTAGTTCAGCGGGCGGATCGGGAACTGGTGCTCGTAGTGCCAGACGCTGAAGGCCCCGGCGACCGCGTCGAACTTGAGCTCGAGGTTCCCGTTCTCCAGCGCCTCGCCGTAGCGCTCGCCGAGGAAGGGGATCACCAGGTTGCGGTTGGCGCCCAGGCGTTCCCAATCGATGTCGAAGGCATGGCCGAAGGGCGAGAGCGCGCCCCATTCGAGCACGGACAGCCACCACGGGTTGTCGGCGCCGCCGACGCCCATGTGGTTGGGGACGATGTCGAGCAGCAGCTTCAGCCCGTGCGCCCGCAGCGCGTCGGACAGGCGCACGAAGCCGGCCTCGCCGCCGAGCTCAGGGTTGATCGCGCCGTGGTCGACGATGTCGTAGCCGTGGGTCGAGCCGGGCCGGGCCTTCTGCAGCGGCGAGGCGTAGACGTGGCTGATCCCGAGCTTCGCCAGGTACGGGACGATCTTCTCCGCGTCGGCGAAGGTGAAGTCCTTGTGGAACTGCAGGCGGTAGGTCGCGCGCGGCGGGGCGGTCGCGAGGCGGGCGGCACCGGAGCGCGGGCCGCGATCCTCGGCCGACAGGGCGGCGGCGAGCTTCGCCAGCGGGCCGCCCGGCGCGGCGATGGCGGCGAGGTCGCGGTCGAGCTTGCGCCGCCAGTTCGGGTAGCCCTCGGTCGAGCCCGGCACGTTGGCCTGGCTCAGCTCGGAGACGACGTCCTCGTACTGCACCGCGGTCAGCATCGACGGAGCGCGGGCGAGGTAGCGCGCCGCCGCCTCGAACGGGGCCGCGTCCGGCGGCTCGGCGCCGACGATGAGCTGCTGCGCGGCCAGCGCCTCGGACAGGCGCCGGCGCTCGGTGACACGCTCGTTGCGCTCCGCCTCGGCACGCTCGGCGTCGTAGAGGCCGAGGGACTGGCGCGTGTCGGTGTCGACCCCGCGCCACCAGCCGACGAAGGTCGGCAGGTCGTGCGTGGTGATCGCGGTCAGCGCGTCGCGGGGATAGGCCTCGGGCGCCTTGAACCGCCCGTCCTGCTCGCGCTCGAACGCCAGGATCCGGTAGCTGAGGATGCCGGCCTGCATCAGCGCGTCCGAGAAGCCCTCCGGCGCGGTGCCGAGATCCTCGGCGATGACGAGGCACTTGTTGCGATGGCTCTCCAGGCGCAGCACCGCGATCATCGGCTCGAACGGCATCGCCACGTAGGCGCCGTCCTTCGCGCCGCCGCCGAGCGGGATCAGGAACAGGCGGGCGAGCTGGAAGGCGTGGTCGATGCGGATCGCGCCGGCATGGCGCATGTTGGCGCGCACCAGCGCCCGGAAGGCGGCGAGCCCGTCGCGCTCCATCTCGAGCGGATCGAAGGCCGGCAGTCCCCAATCCTGGCCCTTGGGCGCGAGCAGGTCCGGCGGTGCGCCGATCGAGACGCGGTCGGCGAAGCGCTCGGGATGCGACCAGATCTCCGAGCCGCCACGGTCTGCGCCGACGGCGAGGTCGCGGTAGAGGCCGATGCGCATGCCGGTCGCGAGCGCCCGCTCGGAGGCGTCTGCGAGCTGCCGGTCGGCGAGGTACTGGAGCCAGGCGTGATACGACACCGCGTCGCGGTGCTCGTCGGCGAAGGCCGCGACGGCGTCCGTTCCGGCGCGCCGGAATTCCTCCGGCCAGTCGCCGAGCCACTGGGCGCCCCGCCCCTTGAAGTGCTCGGACAAGGCCTCGAACGTGGCGTGCGACTGAAGATCCTCGCCGCCCTCCTCCCGGAAGGCCGTGAAGCCCGCATCCGCGCCCCGGCTCGCATCCGACTCCGCCCAGAAGTCGTGCAGCACCGGCGAGAGCACGTCCCACACGCCCTGGTGGTCGACCAGGGCGGCGGCGCGCAACGCTTCGACGCGGGGCGCCATCTCGGCGAGACGCCTTTCCGCCCGCGAGCCGACGAAGCCCGGCATGCTCGTCGGCGCGATGAACAGCGTGTCGAGGAACAGGCGCGAGGACGGCGAGTAGGGCGAGATCTTGGTCCGGTCGGCGGCAAACAGGGCGTGCACCGGGCTCAGGCCGAGAAACGATGCGCCGCGCAGGCCCGCATCACGCGCCGCCTGACCCGCGTCGGCATAAGTGCCGATGCCAAGGTTGGTGTCGGAACGCAGGCCGTAGAGCTGGGCCGCGAGACCCCAATCGCTGGCGCCCTCGTCGGCATAGGCGCGCGGACGCCAGCAGCGCTGCGGCGCCGAGATGATCCAGGCTTCCGCAGTCCGGTCGCCGAGGGTGACGGCGAGGTGATGGTAGCCCGGCGTCAGCGGCGGCAGCTCGAACCCGGCGGTATCGCTGGACAAGGTCGCGCGGCCCTCGCGGGCGTTGCCGCGCTCGTCGACGAGGCGCCAGACCGCCGTCCCCTCCCCGCGCACCGGAACGCGCACCGCGCGGCGCGCCTCGACCGGCAGCAGCGGCGGAATCAGGCCGTTGCGCAGGGCCTCGACCTCGCCGAGGCTCCGGGCGATCTCCTCGTCGGTGTCGACCGCGAAGCCAAGCGCCGCGAGCATGCCGCGGCGGACTTCGAGCGCGGTCTCGACCGGCTTGCCGAAGGCGTCGACGTAGCCGTCGGCGATGCCTGCGAGGTCGGCAAGGCGTTGCAGTGCACTGCTCATCGGGCCGCTTTCGTCAGAAATACACCCGTCCAGGCGGGCAGAGTCGCACCGGTGCCGTCCGGCGCATTGGTCCAGACCGGCGTGTCGTCGCCGGTCTCGACGGAGAACGGCGCATCGCCGACATTGGCGACGAACCGCAGGGTCCCGCCCGCGTAGGACCAGGTGCAGTCGACCACGTCGGCGCGGGGAAGGACCGCCTTCGCGTTGCGATAGCCGGACTTGGCGAGCGGCACCACCACGTCCCGGCGCAGGGCCAAGAGCCGGGTGGTCTCGGCCAGCACCTCCCGGTGCGGCGAGCGCTCGCGCTCGGACCAGTCGAGCTTCGACGCTTCGAAGGTCTCGGCCTCGGTCGGATCCGGGATCACCGACGTGTCGTCGGCGAAGGCCGCGAAGCTCTTGAACTCCTTGCGGCGCCCTTCCCGGACGGCCTTGTTCAGCTCCGCGTCCGGCGCGAAATCGACGAAGAACAGGAACGGCGTCGAGGCCGACCATTCCTCGCCCATCCACAGCATCGGAATCTGCGGGCTGAGCAGGAGCCCGGCGCGCGCCAGATCGAGCTTCTTCGGATCGGCGAGCTGGCTCAGGCGCTCGCCGAGCGCGCGGTTGCCGACTTGGTCGTGGTTCTGTAGGAACGTCACGAACGCGGTCGGCGGCAGGTGGGCCGAGGGCTCGCCGCGCGGATGGTCGCCTAGCGTCTTGAACGGCTCGCCCTGATAGGCGAACCCCTCCGACAGGCAGCGCGCCAGCCGCTCGACCGGCTTGTCGCTGAAGCTCTCGTAGTAGCCGGAATCCTCGCCCGTCAGCAGCACGTGCCAGCAATGGTGCAGGTCGTCGGCCCACTGGGCGTCGTGCTGGAGCGGCTTGCCCGAGCCGTCGCGCTCGAGCCACTTGGCCTGGTTGGCCTCGTTCTCGAGCATGAGATGGATCTGGCGATCGGGGAAGGCCGCGCGGACCGTCTCGCCGAGCTCGGCCAGGAAGTGCGTCGGCGAATCGTCGAGGATCGCGTGGACGGCGTCGAAGCGGATGCCGTCGAAATGGTATTCCTCGAGCCAGTACAGCGTGTTCTGGATGAAGAACTGCCGCACGGTGTGGCCGCTCTCCTTGCCGTCGAAGTTGATGCCCGCGCCCCACGGGGTCTGGTGCCGCTCGGTGAAGAAGGTCTTGGCGTAGGCGTGGAGATAGTTCCCGGCCGGCCCGAAGTGGTTGTAGACCGCGTCGAGGTAGACCATCAGCCCGAGCCCGTGCGCGGCGTCGATCAGGCGCTTGAGGTCGTCGGGGCGGCCGTAGGCGGCGTCCGGCGCGTAGGGCAGCACCCCGTCGTAGCCCCAATTGCGGGTGCCCTTGAAGTCGGCGAGCGGCAGCAGCTCGATGGCGGTGACGCCGAGCGCCTTCAGGTCGGCCAGCCGCTTCTGCAGCCCGGCATAGGTGCCCTCCGGCGTCGCGGTGCCGACATGCGTCTCGTAGATCACCGCCTCCTCGAACGGGCGGCCCTTCCACGCGTCGTCGCTCCAGGCGAAGGCGGCCGGGTCGATCACCTCGGACAGGCCCGACACGTCGTCCGGCTGGAAGCGCGAGGCGGGATCGGGCACCACGAGGTCGCCGTCGACGCGGAAGCCGTAGCGGGCGCCGGCCGCGACCCCGGGGACGGTCGTTCGGCGCCAGCCCTCGCCGGCATCCGGAAGCGCGTGATCCGTCCCGTCGACCACCAGCACGACGTCCCGTGCCGTCGGGGCCCAGAGCGCGAAGCGGACGCCTTGGTCCGCGATCTCGGCGCCGAAGGCCATGTTGTGCGTGCGCCGCATCGGGCCACCATCCTCATCGTTCGGGGCTCACGGGTCGGTCCGGATCGCGCGGGGGCGATCCCCGGAACGGTGCCGGGCGTGAACAGCCACGTCTGTCACAGAAGCGGTCGGCCCAGCTCTTGTTCCCCGCACCGCACCCAAACCCTGCCGATCGCGCGGCGGCATTCGGGCGCGAGCTTGGCCGGAGCCGGCGCAAGGCGGGAACGCGCGGGGATCCTGCGGTTGCAGGCGTCGCTTGCGGTTGCGAAAAAGGCGGCGGACGGGCCGGGATCGGGTGCTTGCGCCGGTGCGGCGGGAGGAATAATTAACCGTCTGATATCATTCGTCTTCCCCCACGTCGCGCCGCGCGCGGCGCTTCGGCGTGGGATGCACCTGACAACGGCCCCGGACGCGGGGCCTTCGCCACACGGATAAAAGCCCTTGGCCGACAACGACGAGACAGGGGCCGGCACGCCGCCGCCCGCCAGCGACATCAAGCCCGTCTCCATCACCGACGAGATGCGCCGGTCCTACCTCGACTACGCGATGAGCGTGATCGTGAGCCGGGCGCTGCCGGATGCGCGCGACGGCCTCAAGCCGGTGCACCGGCGCATCCTGTTCGCCGCCTACGAGAGCGGGCACCTGCCGGAGCGCAAGTACGTCAAGTCGGCCCGCATCGTCGGCGACGTGATCGGTCTCTACCACCCGCACGGCGACCAATCGATCTACGACGCCTTGGTCCGCATGGCGCAGGACTTCTCGATGCGGCTGATGCTCATCGACGGCCAGGGCAACTTCGGCTCGGTCGACGGCGATCCCGCGGCGGCGATGCGCTACACCGAATCGCGGCTCGCCAAGCCGGCGACCGCGCTGCTCGCCGACATCGACAAGAACACCGTCGACTTCCAGCCGAACTATGACGAGTCGCGCGAGGAGCCGTCGGTCCTGCCGGCGCGGTTCCCGAACCTGCTCGTCAACGGCGCCGGCGGCATCGCCGTCGGCATGGCGACCAACATCCCGCCGCACAATCTCGGCGAGCTGATCGACGCCTGCATCGCGCTGATCGACGATCCGGGGCTGACGATCGAGCAGCTCACCGAGATCGTACCCGGCCCGGACTTCCCGACCGGCGGGGCGATCCTCGGCCGCGCCGGGACCCGCCAGGCCTACGCCACCGGCCGCGGCTCGATCATCATGCGGGCGAAGTCCCACGTCGAGGAGCTTCGCAAGGAGCGCGAGGCTCTGATCTTCACCGAGATCCCGTACCAGGTGAACAAGGCCACGCTGGTCGAGAAGATCGCCGAGCTGGTCAAGGAGAAGCGCGTCGAGGGCATCTCGGACCTGCGCGACGAGTCCGACCGCGACGGCATGCGCATCGTCGTCGAGATCAAGCGCGACGCGATGGCGGAGGTGGTGCTGAACCAGCTCTACCGCTTCACGCCGCTGCAATCCTCGTTCGGCTGCAACATGGTGGCGCTGAACGGCGGCCGCCCCGAGCTGATGAACCTGAAGGACCTGCTCCAGGCCTTCATCGACTTCCGCGAGGAGGTCGTCTCCCGCCGCACCAAGTTCCTGCTGAACAAGGCCCGCGAGCGCGCCCACGTGCTGTGCGGCCTCGCGATCGCGGTCGCCAACATCGACGAGGTGATCCGGCTGATCCGCACCTCGCCCGACCCGAACTCGGCGCGCGAGGCGCTGATGGCCCGCGACTGGCCGGCCCACGACATCGCCCCGCTGATCGCCCTGGTCGACGACCCGCGCCACCGGGTGGCGGACGACGGCACCTACCGCCTCTCGGAGGTGCAGGCCCGCGCGATCCTCGACCTGCGCCTGCAGCGCCTGACCGCGCTCGGCCGTGACGAGGTCGGCGACGAGCTGAAGTCGCTCGCCGACGAGATCGCCGACTACCTCGACATCCTGCGCTCGCGCCAGCGCATCCAGACCATCGTCAAGGACGAGTTCGCCGAGGTGCGGACCCAGTTCGCGACTCCGCGGCGGACGGTGATCCTCGACTACGATTCGAGCGTCGACGACGAGGACCTGATCCAGCGCGAGGACATGGTCGTCACCGTGTCCCATGCCGGCTACGTCAAGCGCGTGCCGCTCTCGACCTACCGGGCCCAGCGTCGCGGCGGCAAGGGCCGCTCCGGCATGTCCACCCGCGAGGAGGATTTCGTCACCCGCCTGTTCGTGGCGAGCACGCATACGCCGGTGCTGTTCTTCTCCAGCCAGGGCCAGGCCTACAAGGAGAAGGTCTGGCGCCTGCCGATGGCGGCGCCGAACGCCCGCGGCAAGGCGCTCGTCAACATCCTGCAGCTGCAGGACCAGGCCGAGCGCATCACCACGATCATGCCGCTGCCCGAGGACGAATCGTCCTGGGAGACGCTGGACGTGATGTTCGCGACGGCGTCCGGCGGCGTCCGGCGCAACAAGCTCTCCGACTTCGTGCAGGTGAACCGCAACGGCAAGATCGCGATGAAGCTCGATCCGGGCGACCACATCGTCCACGTCGAGATCTGCCGCCCCGAGCAGAACGTGCTGCTGACCACCGCGCTCGGCCAGTGCATCCGCTTCCCCGTCGAGGACGTCCGCGTCTTCAAGGGCCGCGATTCCACCGGCGTCCGCGGCATCAGCCTCGGCAAGGGCGATCGCGTCATCTCGATGACGATCCTCAACAGCTTCGACGCGACGCCCGAGGAGCGCGTCGGCTTCCTGAAGATGCAGCGCGCCGTCATCGGCGACACCGCACCTGAGGCCGGCGACGCCGATGCCGAGGAGGCCGCCACCGATGCGCCGCTGCTGTCGCAGGAGCGCTACGCCGAGATGGGCGCCAACCAGCAGTTCGTTCTGACGCTGGCCGAGCGCGGCTACGGCAAGCGGACCTCGTCGTTCGAGTACCGGACCTCGGGACGCGGCGGAAAGGGCATCAAGGCGATGGAGGTCAACGCCCGCAACGGCAACCTCGTCGCCTCCTTCCCGGTCGAGGCGGCGGACCAGATCATGCTGGTGACCAATGCCGGCCAGCTCATCCGCGTGCCAGTGGACGACATCCGCGTCGTCGGCCGCGCCTCGCAGGGCGTGACCGTGTTCGACACCGCCAAGGACGAGCGCGTCGTCTCCGTCGAGCACATCGCCGGCGAGGACGAAGGCGGCGAGATCATCGACGAGACGGCGTGAGGCGGTGGCCCTGCATGGCGGCGGATCCAGCCGTCCTGCAGGGTTTCGGCACCGGCTTTTTGCGCGTGCTAGAAAAAATGATGCTCGGCGTGGGATGATTTTTTCGGGATAAACGTAGCGTATAGAATCGACGAAAGCATCGTCGCGACTGGACTAACGATGTTTCCGAGTGTTGCCGCGAAGTCATATTCAAGGTGAGGCGGCGGGGTTACTGGTCTGCAACGTCAGTCCCCAACCCCGGATGCCGCCCGTGCTGAAGTCCTTCGCCCTCGCCGCCGTCGCCTCGGCGACCCTCGCCGCCTCAGCCGGCGCCGCCGATCTTCCGCGCCGGGCCCCGCCGCCGGTGTTCACGCCCGTCCCGGTCTTCACCTGGACCGGCTTCTACCTCGGCGCGAATGCCGGCTACGCCTTCTCCGAGCGCGACAACGTCCGCACCGCCGGCATCGGCGCGCTGCAGCTCAACGTCGACCGCGGCCTGCGCCGCTCGAGCGTGCCGCTGCCGCAGGACGGCTTCACCGGCGGCGGCCAGATCGGCTAGAACTACCAGTTCACCCCGGGCTCCGGCATCGTCGTCGGCATCGAGGCCGACGCGCAGTACACCGACCTGCAGCGCCGCCGCACCGAGACGATCTTCAACCCGGCCTTCAACCCCAACGTCCTCACCAACAGCTACCGCACCGAGCTGAACTACCTCGGCACCGTGCGCGGCCGCATCGGCTACGCCTTCGACCGGGTGTTCGTGTACGGCACCGGCGGCTTCGCCTACGGCGACGTGACCCAGTCCGTCACGTTCCAGACCGGCGCTCCGGTGACCTACGCCGCCCGCCGCTCCAGCATGGAGACCGGCTACGCCTACGGCGGCGGCATCGAGTACGCGCTGCCGACCGAGTCGTTCCTGAACTTCTTCCGCGCCAGCGCGGTCACGATCAAGGGCGAGTACCTCCGCTACGACCTCGGGAGTCGCAACCTCTTCGTCGCCAATGTCGGCCCCGCCGGCACGCCGGGCATCGGCTACATCTCGCGCCTCTCGACCGAGGGCAGTCTCGCCCGCGCCGGCATCAACTACAAGTTCGGCACGTACTAGTGGTACGAGTCTAACACTTGGTGCCCGCGCTTTGCGGCCTGGATGATGCGATCCGGGTCGGCGGTCCAGACGAACGGCTTCGGATTGCCGTTGCTCTCGGCGATGAAGCGTTTGATGGCGGCCTGTACCTCGATCAG
>NZ_JAKSYA010000129.1:0-901 GCF_022829485.1 Methylobacterium sp. J-059 | reverse complement strand
AGACCTGGCAGCAACGCTACCCTGCAATGCGTGGACGAGCGCCTGGTCGGGCGGAAGCCCGACACCCTGGGCTTCTCGGCCGCCGCCGCATTGCCGCTCACAGCGCTGACCGCCTGGGAGATGCTGTTCGACCGTCTCGACGTCTCCAAGCCAGTGCCCGGCGCCGCGACTGCGCTCCTGATCATAGGCGGCGCGGGTGGCGTCGGGTCGATCGCGATTCAGCTCGCCCGGCAGCTTACCGAACTGACGGTGATCGCTACCGCGTCGCGCCCCGAGACCGCACAATGGTGCCGGGATCTCGGCGCCACCACATCGTCGACCATTCCAAGCCGCTCGCCGCCGAGGTAGCGGCCCTGGGTCTGGTCAGCGTACCGGGCTTCGTGTTTGCGACGACAGGGACCGATGCGCATCTGCCTCAGATCATCGAGCTGCTTGCGCCGCAGGGGCGGCTCGGCCTCATCGACGATCCCGCGACGCTCGACGTGATGCCGCTCAAGCCAAAGAGCCTATCGCTTCACTGGGAGCTGATGTTCACCCGCTCGCTGTTCGGAACGGCAGACATGGAGCGGCAGCACGAGATCCTCACCGAGGTCTCCCGACTGATCGACGCCGGGAAACTCCACAGCACGCTCAATGAGTCGTTCGGACCTCTCAATGCCACCAACCTCGCACGGGCTCATGCACTGATCGAGAGCGGTCGCGCGAAGGGCAAGGTGGTTCTGGAAGGCTTCGACGATTGAGCCGCCAGGAAGCGCCCCGGTTAGGGCCTGTCATCGCCTGAACGGATTGCCGGGGCTCGCGTTTTCATCTTTCTGAGGCAGGAGGGATGATGCTGAGCGACGCGCAATGGTCTGAACTGGAGCCCCTGGTGGAGGCGTGCCGGCCCAAGGCCAAGACGCCG
>NZ_JAKSYA010000128.1:0-394 GCF_022829485.1 Methylobacterium sp. J-059 | reverse complement strand
CGGCCACAGCGTGTTGATGCCGCCGAGCGGGTCGGTCACGCCCTGGTAGAGGAAGTAGCCCCAGGCGCCGACCGCGATGGCCGTCGCCAGGATGCTCGGCACCCAGGCGTTGGTCTGCTTGAACGACGGCACCGCCAGCCCTCATACCGCTCTTACCGGGCTCGGCAAGGAAGCCGTGCCGGAGCTGACTAGTCCCGAGAAGCCGACGCCCGCACAGATCCGCAAGTCGGTCACCCCGGACGGCATGGTCAGTTTCGAGGATGGCAAGACCTACAAGACGATGAAGCGCCACCTCACGCTTCGCGGGCTCACACCGGAGAGCTACCGTGCGAAGTACGGCCTACCGTCTGACTACCCCATCGTATCGGCTGCTTACTCCGCCAAGCGGTCCGAG
>NZ_JAKSYA010000127.1:0-92683 GCF_022829485.1 Methylobacterium sp. J-059 | reverse complement strand
CCGCCATGGCTGTTCGGCGCGGGGTACATCGACAGGGTCGCACCGACGTAGGGCTGGCCCGGGGTGTAGGTCACCCGGAACGGCTCGTAGTCCATGCAGACGTGGTTGGTGGGCACGTAGAACAGGTTGGTCTTCGGCGAGTAGGCGGCGGGCTGCTGGTCCTTCGAACCCAACGCGGCCGGGCAGATACCCTTGGAGTTGGTGTCCTCGCCGTTCTGCTCGGTGGAGAACTTGGCCTGGACGAGGGGGCGACCGTAGGTCTTGGAGCCCTTGTCCATGTCGACCTTGGAGGCCCAGTTGACGACCGGATCGAACTTCTCGGCGACGAGGAGTTCGCCGGTGGCGCGGTCCAGGGTGTAGCCGAAGCCGTTGCGGTCGAAGTGGGTCAGGAGCGGGCGCTCCTTGCCGTCGACCTTCTGGTCGGTGAGGATCATCTCGTTGATGCCGTCGTAGTCCCACTCGTCGTGGGGGGTCATCTGGTAGACCCACTTGGCCTGCCCGGTGTCGGGGTTACGCGCCCAGATGGTCATCGACCACTTGTTGTCGCCCGGACGCTGCTTGGGGTTCCAGGTCGAGGGATTGCCCGAGCCGTAGTACATCAGGTCGAGCTTGGGGTCGTACGAGTACCAGCCCCAGGTGCAGCCGCCGCCGGTCTTCCACTGGTCGCCTTCCCAGGTCTTCAGCGAAGAATCCTTGCCCACCGGCTTGCCGAGGTAGGTGGTCTTCTCCGGGTCGACGAGCATCTCGTCGTCCGGGCCGACGGAGTAGGCGCGCCAGACCCGCTTGCCGGACTTGAGGTCGTAGGCGGTCACGTGACAGCGTACGCCGAACTCGCCGCCCGAGATGCCGACGATGACCTTGTCCTTCACCGGCAGCACGGTGGCGGTGTTGGTCTCGCCCTTCTTCGGATCGCCGTTCTGGACCGACCAGTTCACCTTGCCGGACTTGGCGTCGAGCGAGACGACCGTGGTGTCGGCCTGGTGCAGGATGATGGCGCCGTCGGCGTAGGCCAGGCCGCGGTTGACCGTGTCGCAGCACATCACCGGGATCACCGACGGGTCCTGCTTGGGCTCGTACTTCCACACGATCTTGGCCTCGTGGTCGAGGTCGAGCGCGTAGACGATGTTCGGGAACGGGGTGTGGACGTACATCATGTTGCCGATGACGAGCGGGGCGCCCTCATGGCCGCGCAGCACGCCGGTCGAGAAGGTCCAGGCCACCTGGAGGTTCTTGACGTTGTCCTTGTTGATCTGGTCGAGCTTCGAATAGCGCTGGTTCGTGTAGTCGAGGCCCGGGAACGCCCACTGGTTGGGGTCCTGCATCAGCTTCATCAGGTTTTCGTTCGCGATGGCCGGCATGGCGGCCGGCAGGAGCGTCGCGGCGTAGGCGACGGACGCCGCAAGGGCGATCTTCCTCATAGGTGTTCCTCCATTTGAGCGTTCGAACCCGGACGTTGTGTCCGCCAGGGGTCTCCTCACCGCATCCCGGTCCGTCGGCGGCGACGTGTCGGCCCTGCGCGCTTCCGCGCCGGGCCCCGGACCGGGGCTGCATTCCCCTCGAGCCCCAAGATCATCGTCCGGGAGCCCAAGTGGAGCGCCGGTAGAAGTATCGAATTATAAGATCAGCGCAATAAGCATTTTCTAAGTGCGACAGAATTATCCAGTCATTATCATGCAGATGCTGATTTAACCAATACGACGTCGCCCGAAAAAGCCATGGCTTTATCAGGGGCGCAAATAGTGCTGTTTTTTAAATAAAGATGCCGCTCTTTATTATTCCGAGACATCGCTTTTTTGCGTTGACTCAGACTATCGAGTGGCTATCCTTATTCCTGCGACAGACTAGACCTAAGCACATGTATTCTTGTGACCGCTCGGAGGCATGTGTCCTGGTCGCGGCGGAGCCTTATGGCTCCGCCTTTTTTTTCGTGCGCGAACGGGAAAAGGCCCGGACCGCGCCTGGTGGGCGACGGCGGGCATCAGGACGGTCTTGGATCGGGCAGGGTCATCGGTCGGCTCATGAGGGGCCGCCTTGCGGCGATCCGGTTGCGGTCATGAGCGTGACGGTGCGGGTCAACACATAGCTCTACCCGCGCCGAAGCGCTCGGTAGAAGCTATCGTCCGGCCCATAGGGGGCCGGCAGTTATCGGGGAGCTTCATCCCCATCCCACGTCCGGCAACGTGGATTAATCCGTCGTCCGGGTCAATCCCTTCGTCGACCGATCACGCGCGGGTCACGGCAAGGGAGAGGAAATAGGCGCCGTAGGCCGTCACCATGAGGGCCGCGACCCCGTCGAGGACGTAGGGCGGCACCTTCCGGAAGATCCCGGTGCCGCCGAGGGCGAAAGCCAAGGTCGCCACGAGCACGACCCCGATGCCGACCCCGAGGGTCGCCGTTCCCGCGCCCTCCCGAAGCGAGACGCCGAGCCAGACCACCAGGATCTCAAGCCCCTCGGCGACCAGGGCCCAGGCGGCGACGCCGAGGCCCGCGGCGTTGATCGGCCGCGACCAGTTCGCGTCCGTCGAGCCGGGGGCCGTGCCGGCATCGCGCTTCGAGAGCCCGTCGATGAACTCGTAGAGCAGGTACAGGCCGAACCCGAGCAGCAAGACCGCCGAGATCCAATCCAGGACGTTCAGGGCCAGGAGGTAGGCCGCCTTGCGCAGGACGACCGCGAGGATCGACACCGCCAGCCCGCCGAGGATGGAGCCCGCCAGGACGCTGCGCCATCCGAACCGGTACGCCCCGGCCATCATCACCGTCGCGGCGATGAAGAGTTCGGTGAAGGTCACCTGGAAGGTGATGACGGCTCCGAGCCAGGAAAGGGTCATGGGATGCGCTCCGCCCCGGGCCGGCGTCGAACGCGCCGGCCTCGGCCGCGGAGGGCATAGACATGCCCCGGGCCCTGGACCAGCCACCGTCTTTCGTGATGCTTTCGAACGACCCGGGCCCCATCCCCACTCGGGATGGGGCCCGGGCGCGCGGGAGTTGGATCTTGACGAACGGGCGAGGCGAAGGCATCTCCCGTCCACGGCAATGGAATCTGCCGGGCCTTTCGGCCAAACCGCCCCCTGGGCTAATGACTCCTACCTTTTGCGGCGCCGCAACAAGGGGGACTCATGCGCGCGACCTTCCAAAATCTCTTCGACAGCCTGAACCTCGCGGCGTTCGTCCGCACGCGGCACGCCCATGCCGTTTCGGTGGCGCGATGGTCGGCCATCCTCGTGCCGATGGCCGCGGCGGTCGGCACCCTCTGCGCGGCCTTCCTGTGGAGCCTCGACGCGGCCACCCAGGCGCGCTTCGACCATCCCTGGTTCCTGTTCCTGCTTCCGCTCGGGGGCTGTGCCGTCGGCTTGCTCTACCACCTGTTCGGCAAGAGCGTTGAAGGCGGCAACAACCTCATCGTCGAGGAGATCCACGAGCCGGACGGCGGCGTGCCGCTCCGGATGGCGCCGCTTATCTTCCTCGGCACCATCGTCACGCACCTGTTCGGCGGGTCGGCCGGGCGCGAGGGTACCGCCGTCCAGATGGGAGGCAGCCTTGCCAGCGCCTTCGGCAAGCTCTTCGGGGTCGATGCGGCCGGGGTCCGGGTCCTCCTGATGGCGGGTATCGCCGCCGGCTTCGGCGCAGTCTTCGGCACGCCCATCGCCGGCGCGGTGTTCGCGCTGGAGGTGCTCGCGGTCGGTCGCGTCGAGTACGCCGCGCTGGTGCCCTGCCTCCTCGCCGCGGTGGTCGGCGACTGGACCTGCCAGGCATGGGGCATCCACCACGGCTTCTACCACGTGGACTTCCTCGCCGGCGGCGCGAAGGCCCTGACCGTCGATCCGCTGCTCCTTGCCAAGGTCGCGCTCGCCGGCGTCGCTTTCGGCCTTGTCGGGTTGCTGTTCGCGGAAGCCAACCACCTCCTCGGTGGTTGGCTGAAGCGCCTGGTCCCGTACGGGCCGCTCCGCCCGGTGATCGGCGGCCTCGCGGTCATCGGCCTCGTCTACGCTTTTGGTACGCGGGACTACCTCGGGCTCGGCGTCTCGGCCGCCGACGCCGGCGGGATGACCATCAACACCTTCTTCGGGCCGGACATCCATCCCTGGAGCTGGGCCCTGAAGATCCTGTTCACGGTCGTGACCCTCAGCGCCGGGTTCAAGGGCGGCGAGGTCACGCCGCTGTTCTTCATCGGCGCGGCGCTCGGCAACGCCCTGGCCGGGCTGCTCGGCGCGCCGGTGGACCTGTTCGCGGCGCTGGGGTTCGTCGCGGTCTTCGCCGGCGCAGCCAACACGCCGCTCGCCTGCACGCTGATGGGCATCGAGCTCTTCGGCGCGACGCACGGGGTCTATCTCGCCGTCGCGTGCTTCCTGGCTTACCTCTGCTCGGGTCACAACGGCATCTACCTGTCGCAGCGCATCGCGGTCCCGAAGTCGGCGGCGGCCAACATCCCGGACGGCATGACCCTGCGCCAGGCCCGTACGGGCCGGGTGCCGACCGTCGCACCGTTGGCCGAGCGCCCCATCACCGAGGAGACGTCATGACCCCATCGCATCGCGTCGTCGCCGCCGACACCGGCATGATCCGTATCTACATGAAGCCGGGCGAGCGCGGCGGCGCCGGCAAGGGCCGGTGGTTCTCTGGCTCGAAGCCGCTCTATCGGGAGCTCGTCGCCCAGGCCAAGGCGGAGGGCCTCATGAACGCCGTCGCCCACCAGTCCCACCACGGCTACAGCAACCATGGGCCGATCCAGGACGACGGCGCCGAGTCGCTCAACCCCGAGCTGACCATGTGCGTCGAACTGATCGGCACCCGCGAGCAGCTCGAAGGCTTCTGCAGCCGGCACGGTGCCCAACTCGCGAACAAGGTCATCGTCTACAAGCACCTGGAGCACTGGAGCGTCAGCCAAGTCGGCGTCGGTGCGGCGGGCCGGGCTGCATGACATGAACCGTCCCGGGACGCTCCGGGCTTCGGATTGCCGGATAGGCCAACGAATGCGATAGCCGGCCATGGGTGCGCGGTCCGACCTTCGGACCGGCAGGCTTCAGCGTTGGTCGGGCCGCCAGCGCGGGAGATCTATGCCCATGCCGCGGCGCCTTCGCCCGACCTCGGCCCTGCGTAACGTCCTCCGGGGCGAGGCCTCAGGCGGCCTGATCCTGATGGCGAGCGCCGCCCTGGCGCTGGCCATCGCGAACTCCGGCTGGTCGGGCGTCTACTTCTCAGTCCTCAAGACATACGTCGCGACGGCCTGCCTGAACGGGGACATTCGTCTTCGTGTTACCTGAACGTTCCCGGCCCCAGGCCGTTGGAGGCTTGCCTTGCGAGCTTCCCGCGTTCGCTGACGTGGAGCCAGTGGATGCCCGCAATCGCCAGGACCGAGTTCGCGAAGTCCGAGACCCCGCTGCCCTCCGATGAGGGACATGGCCCGAGGGCGGGGTTCTGGGCGCTGACGCTCGGTTCGGTCGGCGTAGTCTACGGCGACATCGGCACCAGCCCGCTCTACGCCCTGAAGGAGTCCCTCCACGCCACCGCCGGAGGGGGGCACGCGCCGACCCGCGAGATGGTCTTCGGCGTCGTCTCGCTGATCCTCTGGGCGCTCATCCTCATCGTCACGCTCAAGTACGTGCTGCTGGTGATGCGGGCCGACAACGACGGCGAAGGCGGCACGCCGTCCCTCGTGGCGCTCGCCCAGCGGGCGCTGGGCCATTCCGGCGGGTTCGTGATCGTGCTGGGCATGGTCGGCGTCTCACTGTTCTTCGGCGACGCCATCATCACTCCGGCCATGTCAGTGCTCTCTGCGGTCGAAGGGCTGAAGCTGGTGACCCCGGCCACCGACCCGTACGTCCTGCCCATCAGCCTCGCCATCCTGATCGGGCTGTTCGCCCTGCAGAGCCACGGGACGGCGCGGGTGGCGACCTTCTTCGGCCCCCTCACGGCGTTCTGGTTCATCGTCATGGCGCTGGGCGGCCTGGGCCACCTCGTCGACGACCCGAGCATTCTGGGTGCGCTTAACCCCGCCCACGGCGTCTCGTTCATCCTGAGCCACGGCACGGCCGGCCTGCTGGCGCTCGGTGCCGTGTTCCTCGCTGTGACCGGCGCGGAGGCGCTTTACGCCGACATGGGACACTTCGGTCGCACGCCGATCCGCGCGGCCTGGTTCGGGCTGGTGCTGCCGGCGCTCGCCCTGAACTATCTCGGCCAGGGCGCCATGCTGCTCGCCCACCCCGAGCGGGCCGAGAACCCGTTCTTCCTGCTCTATCCGTCCTGGGCTCTGCTGCCGATGGTGCTACTCGCCACCGTGGCGACGGTCATCGCCAGCCAGGCGGTGATCACCGGCACCTTCTCGATCACCCAGCAGGCGATGCAACTTGGCCTGCTGCCGCGCATGCGGGTCCTGCGCACCTCCGAGACCGAGAAGGGGCAGATATACATCCCTCGGGTGAACTGGTGGTTGCTCGTCGCGGTCGTGTTCGTGGTGGTGCTGTTCAAGTCGTCGAGCGGCTTGGCGGCCGCCTACGGCATCGCGGTCACCGGCGACATGGTCATCACCGCCTGCCTGCTGTTCGTCGTCGCCTGGAAGGTCTGGCGCTGGTCGCCTGCGGTCGCGGCCGCGGTCATCGCGCCGTTCCTACTCATCGAGTTGGTGTTCCTCTCGGCCAACGCGCTCAAGATCCTGCACGGGGGCTGGGTGCCGTTGACCATCGGCGCCGCCCTGGTCACGGCGATGTGGACCTGGCGGCGCGGCTCGGCCCTGATCGCCGAGGAGATCCACCGTCGGCGCGTGCCGCTCTCCGAGTTCACGCGGATGGTGGAGACCGGCTCGATCCAACGGGTGCCGGGAACGGCCATGTTCCTGACGGGAACGCCCGGCGATACCCCAGGGGCCCTGATGCACAACGTCAGGCACAACCGGGTGATGCACGCGAACAATTATATCCTGCACGTGGTCACCGAGGACCTGCCGCGCGTGGCAGACGCCGAGCGCGTCGCCGTGAGGAAGCTGTCCGACGCCTTCTCCTGCGTGACGGTGCGCTTCGGGTTCACCGAACTGCCCGACCTTCCGCGCGCCCTTGCGGCCGCGGGCCTGGACAAGGGCGACCTGTCGTACTTCCTGACGCGGCGGGTGCTGGTGGCCTCGCCGGAGACCGGCATGCCGGTGTGGCAGGACAGGCTCTACATCTCCATGGCCCGTGCGGCCACGGACGCGTCCCGCTACTTCCGCATCCCGGTCGACCGTGCCGTCGAGATCGGCGCCCGGATCGACATCTGATCCCGGGGAGGTCCGAGTGCGGTCGAGATTGTTTTCGATCCATTGCCAGCGGCGGTCGTGCTCGCCACGCGTCAGATCAGGCTGTTTCCTTCGCCCTACGCATCTCTTGGCCATCCTGGATGACCGGCAGACTTCGGCTCGTAGTCCGTTCGCGCGGTAGCACCGCGGTGCTTCCACGGTCGGCAGGGCCACCTATGTCTGTCTTAGCACAGCACGCCGCCGAAAGCGGCCAGACTGCTCTCCACCCATCCCGGTCGTAGAGCGGACGCACGGGTCGCGACCCAACGCGTCGGCTCAGTCCGTTTCCATGTCTGCCTGTAAGCGGGCGTTGTTTCGCATCCTGCTGTTTGGGTAGGATCAGTGGAGTGCCGCCCAATCGACCTTCGACAACGGATGTACCGCAAGCGGTATTTCGTCGGCGAAAGCAGGGGGCGCTATAGGAGGCGAAGAGCAGAACCGAGGGCATGGGTAATGAGCGTCTTCATGCAAAATATGGTAATAATCTGTGCTTTTCTCCTGACGGAAAATAACCCGCCAGGGGATGATCCAGCGACAAAAGACCAACTTCGAGCTTTTGGAACTTTAATTAGATCTGAAACATACTCTTGCCCAATAGCAACGAGCGCGACCTTCCTGGGCAAGAGTGGAAATGGATACGCCGTGAGGGTGACTTGTTCTGATACGACAGTCGGAGCATTTTACGTTCCGACCGAGTATGTATTAATCATAGACCAAGATTTTAATGTCGTGATACGTCCGATGAAATAATATTAAAGGGCGAAACCCTTTGCTCTTAGCTCGATAAATGATCGTATGGGCCTCTCCCCGAATGCGAAATCCTCAGGCATACGATCGACCGGATCGTCCCCTTCTAAATCAAATCCATCCAACCGGTAGCGACGCGCATTCAAACCTTGGTCGCCGGTCACGGCAACGCGTTGCGAACCCTCGTAATGGTGCTGGAGGCCTTGGGCCGAGCCAGGTCGAGGCCATGGAGATCCCAACCGGATCGGTCCGGATGTACGGCTTCGGGCCCGACACGACCATCGCCTCGCGTAGGGTGATCGGCTGGTATCCGACCGGGTCCTAGACCTCTCCTCCGACCGTCGGACCATGCACCCAGGCCCCCCCTGACGCTTCGGCGGATTTCGCCAGCAACCGGTTATATGAAGCGTCATACGCACAAAGAATCAAAACGATGCAACAATAGCTTTCCCAAGATCAATGCCCCCCGACGGCGAAGGTCGCCCCAGGTTTATCGTGAGTACCGATGCGCTCGACCATCGTTGCCGTCGCCTCGTTCATGCCGACGACGTCGACCGTGATCCCGTGGTGGCGGAGCTTGAGGACGACCCGGTCGAGGGCATTGATGGCCGAGATGTCCCAGAAGTGCGCCGCCGAGAGGTCGATCACGACGCCCTTCAGAGCTTCCTCGCGGAAGTCAAAGGCGGCGTGGAAGGCTTCCGCGGTGGCGAAGAAGATCTGTCCGGTCACCTGGTAGGTGCGCACGTCGCCCTCGCCACGGGATGACCGGACGGCGAAGAACTTGGTGACCTTGTGGGCGAAGAACAGCCCGCTGAGGACCACGCCTAACAGGACGCCCTTGGCGAGGTCATGGGTCGCGACCACCACCGCGACCGTGCCGAGCATCACGAAGCTCGACGCCTTCGGATGGGTCACCAACGTCCCGAGCGACTTCCACTGGAAGGTGTTGATCGCCACCATGATCATCACCGCGACGAGTGCCGCCATCGGGATCCGTGCCACGTAGGGACCGAGCACGACGATCAGGAACAGCAGGAAGGCGCCGGCCCACAGGGTCGAGAGCCGTCCGCGCCCGCCCGAGGAGACGTTGATGACGGACTGGCCGATCATGGCGCATCCCGCCATGCCCCCGAGGAAGCCCGAGGCGATGTTGGCCACGCCCTGACCGGCGCATTCGCGGTTCTTGTTCGAGCCCGTGTCGGTCATCTCGTCGATGATGGCCGCCGTCATCAGGCTCTCCAGGAGCCCGACCATGGTCAGCGTCAGCGAGACCGGCAGGATGATCCGGAGGGTGTCGAGGGTGAACGGCACCTGCGGCAGGGCCACCCAAGGGAGCTCGCTTGGGAGCGCGCCCATGTCGCCGACCTTGTGGATGCCGAGGCCTAGGTACATCGAGACCGCGGTGAGCAGGACGATGGTGACCAACGGCGAGGGTACCGCCTTGGTCAGGTACGGCAGCCCGTAGATGATGCCGAGGCCGATGGCGGTCATGACGTAGACCGTGGTGCCCTGACCGAGGAGCTCCGGCATCTGCGCCAGGAAGATCAGGATCGCCAGCGCGTTGACGAACCCGGTGACCACCGAACGCGATACGAACCGCATCAGATTGCCCAGGCGCAAGCCCCCGGCAATGATCTGAAGGAGCCCAGTGAGGATGGTGGCGGCGAACAGGTAGCCGACTCCGTGATCCTTCACGAGGCCGACCATGAGTAGCGCCATGGCCCCGGTGGCAGCGGAGATCATCGCCGGACGCCCGCCGGCGAAGGCGGTGACCACGGCGATGCAGAAGGAGGCGTAGAGGCCGACCTTGGGGTCGACGCCGGCGATGATCGAGAAGGCGATGGCCTCGGGGATCAGGGCCAGGGCGACGACCGTGCCGGCCAGCAATTCACGCGTGACGTTCGGAGCCCATTCGCTCCGGAGATGTGCGAGGTTCATGATGGGTGGGAGACTTTCGTCGTCCCGCACGCGAAGCGTCGTCGATCCGGTGCGGGATGCGCAAGACGATGGGTCGGCCTCCTCGGAGGTCCGCGACACGGTCATCGTCGATTGCGTGGTCCGGCGGATCGGCGGCCGGAAGAGCCACCCGGGGTTTCACCGGGTCCTGTTGGATGACCCCGCTCGTACATCAACCGTGTGGTGCGATGCAATAACCTAGCGGCGCCCGGTGGGGACCGCTCGGGCCAGGATCGGCGTCAACGTCCTTACCGCTGCAGCGGCCCCGCCGAGACGTCGGCCGATAGCGGTAGCGAACGCCAGAAGTTCATGCCTGGCGGTCGTCTCGTTTCCTGAACCGTTTCATGGATTGCGTAAGAAGAGGTTGGGACGCAAGCATGCGGCAGGGCGCAAGTGCCGATGCCGATCGGGCCGGATGGGTCAGGGCGCCGACGTTGCGATAGAGCATGTATCCCGCCACCACGAAGATGACCCCGGCGAAGATCCGGTTCAGCAGCCCCTTGTAAGCGGCCAGCCGGCAGGCCAGCCGCATGCCCAGGAAACCACCGGCGAGGCCACCGGCGATGAACTCGGCGGCCACGATCCAGTCCACGAGTCCGGACAGCGCATAGTTCGCCGCCGTGGCCAGCCCGAAGGCGCCGACCGCCAGAAGCGAGGTGCCGACCGCGTTGATCAGCGGCATCCCCGTCGCGAAGACGAGGCCGGGCACGATGAGGAAGCCGCCGCCGATCCCGAAGAAGCCCGACAGTATCCCCACCGTGAATGCCACGGCGAGCACCTTCGCCGTCGGCATCGGCCCGCATCCCTCGGCCGGCGCGCTTTCCAGGGCTGGACCGCCGTTTCGCCCGGAGCGGAGCATATGGATGCCGACGACGACCATCAGGATGGCGAACAGGAACAGCAGCCGCTGACCGTCCACGGCCTTGCCGAGGGTCGAGCCGACCAGGGCCCCGAGGACGCCCACCAGGGCGAAGACAATGGCGCACCGCCAGCGCACGTTGCCGGCGCGGGCGTGGCCACCGAACGTCAGCGTGGCGTTGGCCGCGACCGCCAGCGCCCCCGTGCCGATGGCGAGGTGGGGCTGGGACATGCCGACGACGTAGAGGAGAAGGGGGGTGGCGAGGATCGAGCCGCCGCCCCCGATCAGACCGAGAGTGAAGCCGACGCCGGCTCCGGACAGGAGGGCAGGCAGCGCGGTCATGACATGGTCGCTCCATAGGCCGAGCCGGAGCCGCGGATCGAGGTCAGGCGGTAAAGCAGCATTCCGCCGAGCATCGCGGCCACGAAGATCGCCACGTCGGGTAGCCCCAGAACGAGGGCAGCAAGCGCGGGTCCGGGGCAGAGGCCGACGAGGCCCCAGCCGATGCCGAACAAGGCAGCGCCACCGAGGAGCTTCGGATCGAGGCGACGGCCGGCGGGAACCTCGAACCGGCCCGCCAGGAGGGGACGGGCCATTCCGCGTCTCAGCCGGTAGCCCACCGCCGAGAGGGCCACCGCGCCCGTGAGCACGAACGCCAGGGTCGGGTCGAAGGCGCCGGCGACGTCGAGGAAACCGAGCACGCGGGCGGGGTCCATCATGCCGGACAGGGCGAGGCCAAATCCGAACAGGAGCCCGGCGACGAGCGCCGCCACGATGCGGGAAGCGTTCATCGGGACAGGCCCCCGTGCCGAACCAGGAACACGGTCGCCATCGCGAACGCCATGAATGTCGCCACGGCGGCGAGGGAGCGGGGCGACAGGCGAGCGAGGCCGCAGACCCCGTGGCCGCTGGTGCAGCCGGAGCCGAGTCGGGTGCCGTAGCCGACGAGGAGGCCGCCGAGGATCAACATCGGCCACGGCGCGTCGATGCGGGCCGCCGGCCATTGCCCGGCGACGCCACGGTACAGCACCGGGCCGAGCAGCAATCCGACGAGGAACGCGATCCGCCAGGCGGCGTCGCCGTCCCAGCGACCGAGGAGACGGCCGGCGATGCCGCTGATGCCCGCGATTCGTCCGTTGGCGAGGAGCAGCAGGGCCGCCGAGGCGCCGATGAGGGCGCCCCCGCCAAGCGGGGTGATGACGAAGCTCATGCCTCGTCCCCCACCCGTCCGAACACCGCCGCCTGGCCCAGCGTGCGGGCACGGGCCTCGACGGTTCGCGGCGGGACACGGCGGATCGGGCGCGAGGAGACGAGGATGTCGTCCATGGCCGACAGCAGCGCGAGCATGCGCGGGTCTGTCAGTCGATAGTACACCACCTTGTGCTCTCGCCGGGTGGAGACCACCTCCGCCTCGCGCAGGGCGCCGAGTTGCTGCGAGAGCGTCGGTTGGCGGATGCCGAGCTCATGCTCGATTTGGGATACTGCGTGCTCCCCCTTCGCCAGGAAGAACAGGATGCGGAGGCGGTTCGGGTTCGCCACCATCTTAAGAAGGTCGGCGACCATCGTCGCCGTCTCCTCGGAGAGGTCCGGCGCCTTAGTTGGCTCGATGCTCACCAAGCGGCTCCTTCGAGGGTATCGAGGGGGACCTTGAGGTAGCGCCGGCCATTCTCCTCGGGCTCCGGAAGGCGCCCGCCCCGGATGTTGACCTGGAGCGCGTGCAGGATGAGCTTGGGCATCGGCAAGGCGGCGTCGCGGGCGTTCCGCAGGTCGACGAACTCGGCCTCGCTCCTCGCCGCGACCATGTGGATGTTGTGGGCGCGCTGCTCGGAGACGGTGCTCTCCCAGGCCGCCATGCGGCCGTTCGGCTCGTAGTCGTGGCCGGTGAAGACCCGGGTCTCGTCCGGCAGGGCGAGGATCGCCTGGATCGAGCGCCACAGCGTGGCGGCATCGCCGCCGGGGAAATCGCAACGCGCCGTGCCGGAATCCGGCATGAAAAGCGTATCGTGAACGAAGGCGGCGTCGCCGATCACGTAGCTCACCGACGCCATCGTGTGGCCCGGCGAGAACATCACCCGCGCATCGACCTCGCCGACGCGGAACGTTTCCCCGTTGGCGAACAACCGGTCCCACTGCGATCCGTCGACGGGAAAGGCGGAGGGTAGGTTGTATAGCCCCTTCCACAGGTGCTGGACGTCGACCACCCGCTCGCCGATGGCGGTGGGCGCCCCGGTACGCGCCTTCAGGTAGGGGGCCCCGGAGAAGTGGTCCGCATGGGGATGGGTATCGAGGATCCACTCGACCGTCAGGCCGTTGGCGCGCACATGATCAAGGATCGCATCCGCAGAGCGCGTCGCGGTCGCACCGGACTTCTCGTCGAAATCTAGGACCGGATCGACGATGGCGCATCGGCGCGTCGTCGGGCAGGCCACGACGTATTGGATGCTGCCGGTCCGCCTTTCGTGGAAGCCCTTAACGATGGGGTGCTGGCTGGCGACGGTCATGGTCAAAGTCTCCCCAGGCGGTAGTACCAATCGGCGCCCTGGCCCGTGTCCTGGGCGGGGGCGGCGATCTCGTCGAACGTGAGGGGCGGCGTCGCCAGCACCGGCTCGCCCGGATGCCATCCCTCCGGCGTCGAGACCTCGGACGCGTCGGTGGCCTGCAGGGCGGAGACGAGGCGCACGATCTCCTCGACGCTGCGTCCCACGGTCATCGGGTAGGCGAGGGTCGCGCGGACGGTCCCTTCCGGATCGATCACGAAGGTGGTGCGCACGGTGGCGCTGGACGTCGCTCGGGCCGGCAGCATGCCGTAGGCGCGGGCGATGCCCATGGCCGGGTCCTCGATGATCGGGAACGGCACCCGCACGCCGAAGCGCTGCTCGATGCTGTGCTTCCAGGCGAGGTGCGACGAGAGGCTGTCGACCGAGAGGGCGAGGAGGTCGCAGTCGAGGCCCTGGAAGCGCTCATAGGCCTTGGCGAACGCGACGAACTCGCTGGTGCAGACCGGCGTGAAGTCGGCCGGATGGGAGAACAGCACGAGCCAGCGGCCGCGATACACGTCGAGTCTGCGCTCACCCATCGTCGTGCGGGCCCGGAACGCCGGTGCCGTATCGCCGATGAGCGGCGGGCATCCCGGTCGCTCGGCCACCACCGACACGTCAATATCGCTAGTCATGAAGTGACATCCGTCTCAGGCGTCCTGGATCTTCTCAGAACATCAATGTGTTTCCCCTTGTATCGAAAGTCAATATGTGTTTTTTGGAGATAAGAATATAAATATACATAATGATATATCGAAGACGAGGCGAGGAGCCGGATCATGGACGTTAAGCGGATCGATCAGGGCCTGTCGGTGACAGGGCAGCTACGACCGACAGACCTTTCCGAGGCCGCCCGGCTTGGGTTCGGGTCGATCATCTGCAACCGCCCCGACGGCGAGGGTGCCGACCAGCCGGGCTTCGCCGAGATCGAGCGGGCGGCGACGGAGGCGGGTCTCGACGCGCGCTACCTTCCGGTGGTCTCGGGAGCCGTGACCGATGCGGACGCCGAGGCCTTCGGCGTTGCGCTACGGGCGCTGCCCGGACCCGTTCTCGCCTATTGCCGTACCGGCACGCGATCCACCACGCTCTGGTCCCTGGATGAGGGGCGTCGCGGGCGCCCCCTGTCCGCCATCCTCGCTACGGCGAAGGCCGCGGGCTATGACATGAACGGCGTCGCCCGGCGCATCGCCTCCGGGGGGCGCGTCCCGACCGACGGCGCGGAGGCGAGCCACACCGTGGTGATCGTCGGAGGCGGAGCCGGCGGCATCGCCGTCGCAGCGAGCCTGAGGTCGCGCAAGCCCGACCTCGACATCGCCATCATCGAGCCGGCCGATGTGCACTACTACCAGCCGGGCTGGACCATGGTCGGCGGCGGCGTCTTCGAGCCGGCGACGACGGCGCGCACGATGGCCTCGCTTTTCCCCGACGGGGTTCGCTGGATCAAGGCGGCGGTGGCAGCCTTCGAGCCGGAGAGGAAGGCCGTCATCCTGGAGGGCTGCCGGGTCGTCACCTACGACCGCCTGATCGTCGCGTCCGGCCTGACCCTCAACTGGGGAGGCATCGAGGGACTGGGCGAGACCCTCGGGCGCAACGGGGTCACCTCGAACTACCGGTACGACCTCGCGCCCTATACATGGGAGCTGGTCCAGGGCCTGCGCTCGGGCCGGGCCGTGTTCACGCAGCCGCCGATGCCGATCAAGTGCGCTGGGGCGCCCCAGAAGGCCCTCTACCTCTCCGCCGACCATTGGCGCCGCGAGGGCCGGCTCGGGAACATCGAGATCGATTTCTTCAACGCCGGCCCCGTCCTGTTCGGCGTGAAGGAGTACGTGCCGGCACTGATGGAATACGTCGAGCGCTATCGGGCCGGACTCCATTTCGGGCATACGCTGACGCGCATCGACGGGTCGGCCAAGCGGGCCTGGTTCGCGACGAAGGCCGGGGATGGATCGCCATCGACGGTCGAAGTGCCCTTCGACATGATCCACGTGACGCCGCCCCAGCGGGCACCGGACTTTGTCAGGGCCTCACCGCTGGCGGATGCCAACGGTTGGGTGGAGGTCGATCAGGCAAGCCTGCGTCATACCCGTTTCCCGGACGTCTACGCCCTCGGCGACGCCTGCAGCGCTCCCAACGCCAAGACGGCCGCGGCCGCGCGCAAGCAGGCACCGGTCGTCGCGCATAACCTGTTGCACGACCTAGGCTACGTCCGCACCCCGCATGTCGCCTATGACGGATACGGCTCCTGTCCGCTCACCGTCGAACGCGGCAAGATCCTGCTCGCCGAGTTCGGCTACGGCGGAGCCTTGCTGCCGAGCTTCCCGTCCTGGTTCATCGACGGCACGAAGCCGAGCAGGATGGCGTGGTTCCTCAAGGAGCGCATGCTGCCGCCGATCTACTGGAAGGCGATGCTCAAGGGGCGGGAATGGATGGCCAAGCCGAAGGCCGTCGCCTGAACCTGGCCGCATCGAAAACATCAGGAGAAGACGCCCATGAGACGCCGGACGTTCGCCACGCTGCTCCCGTTGCTCGCGCTGATGGCGATCCCCGCCATGGCGGCTGGCGACGTACCCGCCGGGTATTATTCCGACCAGAAGGTCGTTTACCAGAACGACGGCGGCAGACCGGACAACGCGACCTACTTCAAGCACCTCCTCGGAAACCTCAAGAACCACGTCGAGGCAGTGGGCAAGGACCACATCCAGGTCCGCGTGGTGGATTTCGGCGACGGCGTCGACCTGTTCCAGATGGCGGCCAAGGACACGATGCTCGCGCAACGGATCGACGACCTCAAGGCGGAGGGGATCAGGTTCCTCATCTGCAGGAACACCCTGACGCAGCGGAAGATCGATTGGCACGAGCTGCACGGGGTGACCGAGGCCGACATCGTCCCGAGCGGGGTGGCGGAGATCGTCCGACTGCAGGGGATGGGCTTTTCCTACGTCCACCCCTGAGGACGGCTGCCGCCCGGGTCGTGGCCTTATCGGCCCAGAGAGCTTTCGCGACCTTGACCGCCGTACACGTCGACGACCCCCATCAGCTCCCCGGTCCGCCCCGATCCCGGCAACGACCGCTCTCATGTCGCACTTTTCAGGAATTCCTGAAAATGCGATAAGTCCCGAAATCAAGGCGCGCCCGGAGTTCCTCCATGCTGTCCAACATCGACGCTCTCGTGCTGGCCCGCGCGCAATTCGGGTTCACGGTCGCCTTCCACATCATCTTCCCGGTCTTCTCGATTGGCCTCGCAAGCTTCCTCGCGGTCCTCGAAGGGCTGTGGCTCGCGACCGGTCGGCAGGTCTTCATGGATCTGTTCAAATACTGGATCAAGATCTTCGCCATCGCCTTCGCGATGGGGGTCGTCTCGGGACTGGTGATGTCCTACCAGTTCGGCACCAACTGGTCGGTGTTTTCTGACAAGACCGGGCCCGTGCTCGGGCCGCTGATGGCCTACGAAGTGCTCTCCGCGTTCTTCCTTGAGGCCGGCTTCCTCGGCGTGATGCTGTTCGGCATGCGAAAGGTCGGGCCGCGCCTGCACTTCGTCGCCACCCTGGCCGTCGCCTTCGGGACCTTCTTCTCCGCCTTCTGGATCCTGTCGGTGAACTCGTGGATGCAGACGCCGCAGGGCTACGGCGTCAACGCGGCCGGCCAGTTCGTGCCGGAGGACTGGTGGGCGATCATCTTCAACCCGTCCTTCCCCTATCGCCTCGTCCACATGGTGCTCGCCGCCTACCTCACGACCTCGCTCGTTGTCGGCGCCGTCGGCGCCTGGCACCTCCTGCGCGACCGCTTCAACATCGGCGCCCGGACGATGTTCTCGATGGCGATGTGGATGGCGGCGCTCGTCGCACCCCTCCAGATCCTGGCCGGCGACGCGCACGGGCTCAACACCCTTGAGCACCAGCCCGCCAAGGTGATGGCGATGGAAGGCCATTACGAGAGCCATCCCGACGGGGCGCCGCTGATCCTGTTCGGCCTGCCGAACCAGGAAGCCGGGAGGATGGACTACCAGGTCTCGATCCCGAAGCTGTCCTCGCTGATCCTCAAGCATGACCTGAACGCGCCGCTGAAGGGACTCGACTCCATCCCGCGGACGAACTGGCCCCCGGTACCGGTCGTGTTCTGGTCGTTCCGGGTGATGATCGCGCTCGGCATGTTGATGCTGCTGCTCGGTGTCGTCAGCCTCGTGGCCCGGTACAAGCGTCGGCTCTACGAGTGGGCACCGTTGCACCGCTTCGCCCTGGCGATGGGTCCGGCGGGCTTCGTCGCGGTGGTCGCCGGCTGGATCACCACCGAGGTCGGGCGCCAGCCCTTCACCGTCTACGGCCTGCTGCGGACGACCGAGTCCGCCTCGCCGCTGTCGGCCCCTGCGGTCGCGGCCTCGCTCACGGCCTTCGTGGTCATCTACTTCGCGGTGTTCTCGATGGGCATCCTCTACATCCTGCGGCTGATGGCGAAGGCCCCCCATCCCGGCGAGCAGGGCGTAGAGCCCGGCAAGCCTATCCGGGCGGCCGGCATCACCCCGGCGCCTTCGGTCGGTTCCGACCGTACCCTGCAGCCGGCCGAGTGAGGGCATCGCGATGTTCGAGAACGTGGACCTCACCGTCGTCTGGGCCCTGATCATCGCGTTCGCGGTGTTCGCCTACATCGTCATGGACGGCTTCGACCTCGGGATCGGCATCCTGTTCCCCGCCTTCCGGCCGGGTCCGGAGCGCGACACCGCGATGAACTCCGTCGCCCCCGTCTGGGACGGCAACGAGACCTGGCTCGTCCTCGGCGGCGGCGGCCTGTTCGCGGTGTTCCCTCTGGCCTACGCCATCATCATGCCGGCGCTCTACGCGCCGATCATCGCGATGCTCCTCGGCCTCGTCTTCCGCGGCGTAGCCTTCGAATTCCGCTGGCGCGACCCACGTCACCGCGCCCTATGGGACATCGCCTTCACCGGCGGTTCCGTCGTCGCGACCCTGGCTCAGGGCATCGCGTTGGGGGCCCTGCTGCAGGGCATCAAGGTCGAGGGCCGCGCCTATGCCGGCGGCTGGTGGGACTGGCTGTCGCCATTCAGCGTGCTGGTGGGGATCGGGCTGGTATGCGGTTACGCGCTGCTCGGCGCGACATGGCTGGTGATGCGCACCGAGGGACCACTTCACGACCGCGCGCGCGCGCTGTCGCTGCGCCTCGGCGTCGCCACGGTGCTGGCCATCGCGGCGGTCAGCGCCGTGACGCCGTTCCTGGAAGGCAAGTATTGGCAGAACTGGTTCGCGATGCCGAACGTCCTGCTGACGACGCAGGTGCCGCTGCTCGTCGGAATCGCGGCCTTTTTCCTCCATCGCACCCTTAAGCGAGGCCGGGACCGCTGGCCGTTCCTGATCGCGCTCGGGCTGTTCCTGCTCTCGTTCGTCGGCCTCGGGATCAGCATCTTCCCCGACGTCGTGCCGGGTCGCGTCACCATCTGGCAGGCGGCGTCCCCCCATGCCAGCCAGGTCTTCATCCTGGTCGGCGCCTCGGTGCTGATCCCGATCATCCTGACCTACACCGGCTATGCCTACTGGGTGTTTCGCGGGAAGGTCGACGCGGACGGCTATCACTGATGGCCCCGATCCCAACCGAGCCGGGACCGCTCTGGCGACGCCTCGCCTGGCTCGCCGCGATCTGGCTCGGCAGCGTGCTGGCGCTCGGTGTCGTCGCCTTCGTCCTGCGCACCTGGCTCAAGGCCGGCTGAGCGCCCCTCTCCGATCATCGAACGCGGAGCTTCCGTGCAGCTTCCTCCCCTCGTCCAGACCTTCGTCCTGCATTTCGGCGAGATGGGATCCCGCTGGGGCATCAACCGCACGGTCGGGCAGATCTATGCCGTGCTGTTCGTCGCCGAGCGCCCGCTCAACGCCGACGAGATCGTCGCGCGGCTCGGCCTGTCGCGTTCCAACGTGAGCATGGGGCTGAAGGAGTTGCAGGCCTGGAAGCTCGTGCGGCTACAGCACGTGCCCGGGGACCGTCGCGACTACTTCTCCACGCCGGAGGACATCTGGCAGATCGTCCGTACCCTGGTCGAGGAGCGCAAGAAGCGGGAGATCGATCCCACGCTGACGATGCTGCGTGAGACCCTGATGCAGGTGCCGCAATCCGATGCGGAGGTCCATGCCCAGGCGCGGCTGCGCGAGATGCATGACCTGTTGGAGCTCCTCACCGGTTGGTACGCCGACATGCAGCGACTGGAGACCGAACGGTTGGTCGACCTCCTTACCCTCGGGTCGAAGGTCCAGAAGATGCTCGAACTCAAGGATCGCCTCCTGCCTCGTGCCCGAAAGATCCGCGAGGATGATGGTCGCTGACCGATCCATTGCCGGGAGGAGCTGGTGAAGCCGCCTAATCGGGCCTTCCCGCCGCCAACGCCGCTCGGTCGATGACCTGCACCTGCCCGCGACGGACCTCGACCAGGCCGGCGTCGGCCCACTCCCCCAGGAGGCGGCTTATCACCTCCCGTACGCTCCCGACGTCCGATGCCAGTTGTTGGTGCGTTTTCCAGACGATCCCCCCGGCATCGGCCTCGACCAACAACCGCCGCGCAAGCCGTTGTTCCAGCGGCGCGAAGGCCACCTCCTCGACGAGGTCGAACACGGCGGTCAGGAGCTTGGTGTAGTCGTCGAGGACGAAGTCCCGAAACTCGTCGCTCTCCCGCATCAGTTGGCGGAAGGTGTCGGCCGGTAATGCGGCAAGCTCCGTCCGGCTCTCCGCGACGCTCTGCGCCGGGAAGCCGCCGCCCGACAGCAGGCACTGGGTGGTGAGGACACAGGTCCCGCCGGCGCCGACCTTGTAGATCAGCATCTCCCGGCCGGTCTCGGACATCCGGAACACCCGGGTCCTCCCGTCGATGCACATGAGGTAATTCGCACACGCACCCTGGAGCTCGTAGGCAATCGCGCCGGACTCAAGCACGGGGAAATGCACGTTGCCGCGCGCGATCTGGAGATGGCTCGCGCTGAAATTCCGGACCAGTGGAAAGCGCTCGATCCAGCGTTCGATCTGATGGGCGGTCTGCATGGTCATCCTCCCGGGGCCGGCGGTCGTTGGATGCCGCCATGCCCATGACTCAAGCGTTATAGCTTCGGAATCCGTAGCCTTCGGTGACTTGGGTCACAGACGTTTGCGTCGGCATTCCATACCACTGTGGTCACTGAACAAAAAACCGTCCGGCAAGACCGTCATGAAGCGCAGGCTTTCGATGGACCAGGGCGAGAAACCGGGAGAAACCATGCGCCGCCTCGTCCCCCTTCTGCTCGCTTCCGTGCTCCTGGCCGCCCCCGCCCATGCCGAGCAGGACCTGCTCCTCGGTGCCAACATGGGCTCCGCCGCGATGACCAAGGCCGAGATGACCCGAGCCGACGTCGAGGCACTGATCGCCAAGGCGGACGGCAAGCCCATCGACCTCTCCGACAAGGCGCTCGCCGGCCTCGACCTCTCCGGCCTGAACCTGAAGGGCGCGAACCTGCGCACCGCCCGGCTCAACAAGGCCAACCTGCGCGGCGCCGACCTATCCGGCGCGAACCTGGAGCAGGCCTGGTTCATCAAGGCCGACCTCTCCGGCGCCAAGCTGGTCGGCGCAAAGATGTTCGGCATCACCGCCCGCGACGCTAACCTCAGCGGGGCCGATCTCAGCCGGTCGATGCCCATCGGCGACTTCAAGGGCGCGAACATGTCCGGGGCCACCCTCGTTGATCTCAAGGGCGGGGCCGACATCAAGAACCAGTCCATGGGCCTGATGCGGGCCGTGTTCGTCTCGGTGAACCTCAAGGGTGCCAACCTGAAGGGGGCCAACCTCGGGCGCGCGCGCCTGGAATACGCCGACCTCACCGATGCCGACCTCACCGACGTGGTCCTGATGGGCTCCGACCTGTCGGGCGCCAACCTCACCGGCGCGACCGTCGCCGGGGCCGACTTCAAGAACGTCGACGTCACAGCCGCCCGGCTCATCGATCTGAAGGGCCAGGACAGCGCCAAGGACTGGTCGGCCCGCGTGAACGTCGACCGCGCCATCACGCAGGTCTCGAACTGAGCCCTCTTCCACCTCGACCAATCCACGAAGGAAAAACGTCCATGACCACTCGCCGTATCTTGCTCGCCGCCTTCGCCGTCGCCCCCATGCTGTTCGGCACCGGGGCCATCGCCGCCGAGATGACCTACACGCCCGCCGCGTTCGAGGCCGCCCAGAAGGCCGGCAAACCGATCCTCGTGCACATCACCGCTCCGTGGTGCACGACCTGCGCCGCCCAGAAGCCGATCCTGTCGAAGCTTGAGGCCGATCCGAAGTTCAACGACCTGCAGGTGTTCGACGTCGACTTCGACAGCCGCAAGGACGTGGTCAAGCAGTTCGGCGCCACGATGCAGAGCACGCTGATCACCTACAAGGGCACCAAGGAGACCGGACGTTCGGCTGGCGAGACCAAGCCCGAGGCGATCTCGTCGCTCCTCGACAAGGCGATCTGAGGCTTTCGCGTGGTCACGAGCCTGGGCCTCGCCTTTATCGCCGGCATCCTCTCGGTGCTGTCCCCGTGCGTCCTGCCGCTGCTGCCTCTGGTCCTGGGAGCGGCCGCCTCGGAGCATCGGCTCGGTCCGGCTGCACTCGCCGGCGGCCTGGCCCTTTCCTTCGTAGTCATCGGATTGTTCGTGGCCACCGTCGGGTTCGCCATGGGGCTCGACGCCGGCGTCTTCCGGACCGGGGCAGCCATCATGCTGATCCTGATCGGATTGGTGCTGATGGTACCGGCGGCCCAGACCCGGCTGGCTGTGGCTGCGGGTCCGATGAGCAACTGGACCGAGAACCGCTTCGGCGGCTTCTCGACCGCTGGGCTGCCGGGCCAGTTCGGCGTCGGCCTGCTGCTCGGCGCGGTCTGGAGCCCGTGCGTTGGGCCGACCCTCGGTGCGGCCTCGCTGCTCGCATCCCAGGGCCGCGATCTCGGAGCCGTGGCCCTCACCATGTTCCTGTTCGGGATCGGCGCGGCCCTGCCGCTACTCGTCCTCGGCACCCTGTCGCGGGAGGTGTTGATGCGATGGCGCAACCGGATAATGGGGGTGGGTAGGGGATTGAAGGCGGCGCTGGGCCTGATCCTCGTGGTGACCGGCCGGACCATCGTGCTCGGCTACGACAAGATGTTAGAAACGGCCCTCGTCGATGCCTCTCCGGCTTGGCTGACGGATCTGACGACCCGGCTCTGAAGGGTCGCCATCCTGGTATCGAACGGCATGCCTGCAGATCCGGCACCGCAAGCGGTCCCCCGGGTGGGGGCTATGGGACCGGTGCTTTTGAGGAAACCCACGCGGATCGTCGACCGCGTGGGTTCGCCTTCGCTCATCCGGGCACTCGACGCCCAGTGGCCAGGCTAAGGCAGCGCCGCCTCAGCGGCGGCAGCGTCCGGCGGGGCCGCGATACAGCCCGGGTGGGCAGCCGCGCGGCGCGCCGGTGACGGCCCGCCGGATCGCGCCGCGCGGACCGCGGTTCAGGCGACACCCTCCGAACCCGCCACGATGTGCGCCGAACCCGCACCCGCCGCGCACTTGGACGATGGGGGCATCGAGGCCTAACCCGGGGTTAGCCATGGGCAGGGCCTGGGCCCCGCCTGTAACGAGCATGGTCGCGAACGCGCCGACGATCACACCTGTGAGCTTCATGATATTTCCTTCGTTGTTGCGGGCGCAGCTCATGGCGTTGCCATTGGGGAAATCGGAATCTTAGACCTGATCCCGGGCATTCGGGTCACTTGGCGCGGCAAGGTCGCTCCGCGCGAACGACGCGACGGTCGTGGTCTGCGTCCAGCCGAACGAACCGTTTGGTGGACACGGCGTCGATCTCCACCGCCGTGAGGAAGCCGTCGGCGTCCGCATCGATAGCCCGGAAGCGTCCGGCCGGATCGTAGGGCCCCTTTCCGGGATGGGCTTCCCACCAAGCCGACCACTCCGCTCGGCTGACGCGACCGTCATGGTCGGTATCGGCCCGCATCATCCGGGTGCGGTTCCGCGTCAGGAACGTCGCGAGATCGACGCCGGCGGAAGCCCGGTCTCCCGTCGGCAAAGGGGCCGTCGTCGGTGATTGGGCGGATGCGGCCGTCACCGCAAGGAACGTGGCCAAGGTCAGACAGACGAGACTCTTCGCCATGAGCGCAGCTCTTTCGTGGAAGGACCGGACGGGGGCGTGCCGGATGGCACGCCCCCCATGCTTCGGATGCCTGGCGCCGGTCACCACCGGCGATGCCAACCACCGTGCCAGCGCGGACCGCCCCAGCCGAAGCGCCTTGGGCCATAGAATGCCGGCCGATAGCCGTAGGGCCGGTAGAACACCCGCGGTCCGAGGTTGGGCCGGCAGATGCCGTATGGCCCGCGATGGCCCCCGAGGCCGCAGCCGTCCCGGGCCTCGGCCGTGCCGGCGGTTGCCAGCGGGCCCACGAGGCCGGCCATCAGCAGGGCCGCCGGAAGCAGTCGCTTGAACAGGCTCGGTGCGCGCACCGTTTCCTTCGTCATCGATTTATCTCCCGATGCGTGGTTGCGAGTGCCGAGACCTTGCCCCCCGCCTGTCGCAGGCGTTTGCCGGGAACCTCCTTTTTCGTCGCAAGCCGTCGCCGTCTCGAAAGTCCCGATACATTTCGCGACAGATTCCCCCGGGAGACGGACGCCGCGGCGCGTTAGGGTCGGCGGCGAAAGGCAAAGGACATGGACGACGCACACATCCTGGTGGTCGACGACCATCGCGACATCCGCGATCCGCTCGCCGCCTACCTCAAGCGGCACGAGCTCCGGGTCAGCGTTGCGGCGGACGCGGCGGCGGCCCGTGTCGTCCTGGCGGGAAGCGTCATCGATCTGGTGCTCCTCGACGTGATGATGCCGGGCGAGGACGGGCTCTCGCTCTGCCGCCATATCCGGGAAGCCTACGATACGCCCGTCATCCTGCTGACCGCCCTGGCGGAGGGGACCGACCGGATCGTCGGCCTGGAGATCGGGGCCGACGACTACGTCACGAAGCCCTTCGAGCCGCGCGAGCTTCTGGCCCGCATCAAGAACCTTCTGAGGCGCACGCGTGCGCTCCCTCGGACCCGGGAGGAGGCGGACGGACGCAAGCTGGCGTTCGACCGCTGGACGCTGGACACCGACCGTCGCGAGCTCGTCGATGACGCCGGCACCCCGGTAACGCTCAGCACGGCGGAGTTCCGCCTGCTCTCGGCGCTGACCCGGCATCCCAGGGTTGTGCTCTCCCGCGACCAACTCCTCGACATGACGAGCAGACGGACGGCCGACGCCTTCGACCGCAGCATCGACAACCAGGTCAGCCGGCTCCGGCGCAAGCTGGAGCGCGACCCGGCCAAACCGGGGCTGCTTAAGACCGTCTGGGGCGGGGGCTACGTCCTGGCGGCCGAGGTGAGGACGGTGCCTTGAGATTGGTGCCGCACTCGCTCGGCGGACGGCTGGCGCTGCTGCTCGTGCTCGCCGTCGTGGGCGCGCAGGCGGCGGCCTTCGCAATGTTCGCGCACGAATCCTCGCGGGTCGGTCGCGCGGCGGCCAGGACCCAGGTCGTCGACCGCATCGCCACGCTGGTGCGCCTGCTCGACACGGTCCAGCCAGACACCGTCCCGAGCGTCGTCGCGGCCTACGGGTCCCCCCGACACCGCTTCACCATCGATGCCGGGAGCCTCGTGCCCGAGGGCGCGATGGGTGTCGACGAGACGCGGCTCGCGCGGCGGATCGACCGACGCATGAAGGCCGACGTAAGCCAGGCGCGGATCGCCCTCGTCGAGCGGGACGCCGGGGAGGACACCCCCCGGGGCCGCCTGTCCGACAGGCCCCAGGCCCTGCGGGTCTCCGTCCTGCTGGACGACGGACGCTGGCTAAACGCCGAGGCTCCGCTCGCGCTGCGGACGCCGCCGTGGATACGCATCGCGCTCATCCAGGTCCTGGCGAGCGTGGTCGCGGTGCTCGTGGTCGTTGCCATCGCGAATCGCGGGATCGTCGGCCCTGTGGCGGAACTCGCCACGGCCGCGGAGATGGCCGGGCGAGGCGCCGCGTTCGAACCGCTGCCGGAGCGCGGCCCGCGCGAGTTGCGGACCATGACCGCGGCGTTCAACGTGATGCAGGTGCGCTTGGAGGCCTTCGTCGCCGACCGTACCCGGATGCTGGCCGCGATCAGCCACGACCTGCGCACGCCCATCGCCTCTTTGTGGCTCCGGGCCGAGATGGTCGAGGACGGCGAGCTGAGGAGCGCTATGGTTCGCACGATCTCGGACATGGGGCGGATGGTCGACGCGACCCTGGCGTTCGCCCGGGACGATGCGCTCGCCCAGGAAAGCGGCCCGCTGGATCTCGCCGAGATGGTCCGGGCGCTGGTGGACGACCACGTGGTCCTGGGGCGGGACGTCACCGTCGCGTCGCCGGCCGATCTACAGTTCCATGGTCGACCGGTGGCACTGCGTCGGGCCCTCGACAACCTCGTAGAGAACGCCGTCCGGTACGGTGACAGGGCGAGGATCACTCTTGAGCGGGGCGATGATAGCATCCGCATCCTCGTCGACGACGACGGGCCGGGCATTCCAGCCGACAGGATCGAGGAGATGTTCGCGCCCTTCGCGCGGCTGGAGGGCTCGCGGAATGCGGAAACGGGCGGGACCGGTCTCGGCCTCGCCATCGCACGGTCGGCGATCCGCGCGCATGGGGGCGATGTGGCCCTGGCCAACCGGGTCGGCGGCGGTCTGCGAGCCGACGTGAGCCTACCGGCCTGATGGCCGGTATGGAGCCGGCCGGATGTCGAGGATGTATTCCGCATCCCCGGCGTCGCGAGATCACGCCGCCCTGGCGGTGACCTTATCGAAGGTGCCCGTCGCGATCTGGTCTTCGAGCTGCGCCTTGAAGTCCGCGATGCCGAGGACCTGGACGGGATTGCCCGCGTCGTCGAGGAACTCGTAGAGGGCGTCCTCAATGTTTCGGTTGCTGAAGAACACGATGGCGTCCTCCTCGCCGCCGCCTTCCAGATGCGGCTCGCCGTTCGCGACGCCGGAGACGTAGCTGCCCGTCGGGCGGGTCTCCTTGTGGGTCCCATCCTGCCGGTAGAACCGAAGCTCGCCTTGCATGACGAGCGTCACGTAAGGGCTCTTGTGCCGGTGCAGCATCACCCGCTGGTTCGCCGCGAACTTGAACACGACGTCAACGATGCGGTTTTCCTCGTCGACCTTGTAGACGAAGAACGCGATGTGAGGGAGCCAATCCAGGGTCCGCCACGTGATGTTCGTCTCGTCGAACATATGATCCGGCATTTCGTCATCTCCCGCTTTCCATCCGGCCGCTTCTGGGTGGCGCACGGCTTTCGGCCGCATCGGATGGTTCAAGTCGGGGGCAACGTCCCCCATGATGAATGGATGCGCTCCCATCCGGTCCATCGACTGGCCTAACTCCACGGACGATCCCGACGGGTCCGGCCTGCTCCCCTACCTCGCGGCGGGTGCAGGCCAGTCTGCCGTCGACCAGATCCTCGGCCTTCCGCTGAAGGCCCCCCGGCACCCCGTCCAGGCGGAGGTGCCGTCGATACGCATCATGCGGTGCCGTTTCCTCCGGTGGCGCCGTAGACCTCGCCTGTGACGAAGCTCGCCTCCTGGGAGGCCAGGAACACGTAGATCGGCGCCAGCTCGACCGGTTGGCCCGGGCGACCCAGGGGTACCTCGGAGCCGAATTTCTCGACCGCCTCCTGCGGCTGGCCGCCGGAGGGCTGCAGTGCGGTCCAGAACGGGCCGGGGGCGACGGCGTTCACGCGGATGCCCTTCGCGATGGCCTGCTTCGCCAACGCCTTCGAGAACGCGATGATGCCGGCCTTGGTGGTCGCGTAGTCGACCAGGATCTTGGGCGGGTTGTAGGCCACCACGGAGGCCGTGTTGATAATGGACGCGCCGGCCGGGAGCAGGGGCATCGCTGCCTTGGTGATCCAGAACATCGCGTAAAGGTTGGTCTTCAGCGTCAGGTCGAACTGCTCGTCCGTGATGTCGCCGATGTCCTTCTGATTGGTCTGCTTGCCGGCGTTGTTCACCAGGATATCGAGGCCGCCGAGTTCGACCACAGCCTTGTGGACAAGGGTCTCGCAGAACGCCTTGTCGGTGATATCGCCCGGCAGCAGGATCGCCTTGCGCCCTTCCGCCTCGATCAACTTGGCGACCTCCTGCGCGTCCGGCATCTCCGCCCCGACGAAACTCAGGGCGACGTCGGCACCCTCGCGTGCGAACGCGATGGCCGCGGCGCGCCCGATGCCGCTATCGGCGCCTGTCACCAAGGCCTTGCGACCTAAAAGGCGACCGTGCCCAACGTAGCTGGTCTCGCCATGGTCGGGCTTCGGGTCCATCGCCTCGGCAAGGCCCGGTGCCGCCTGCGGCTGCCGCTTGAACGGTGGCTGAGGGTACTGCGTACGAGGGTCTTGCATCGCGATGCGATGGTTCTGGGCGTCGGTCATTTCTGGAATCCTGTGAAGGCGACCTGACTTCGAAGCCGGTCGCGACGGGCAGCGTTCTCGCAGTGCCCGGACATGATCGAAAGCGTGCCCGTACAAAGCCTGTTCCCGTTACCGCTGCGTGGGCAATCGTCACCCCGGCCAGCTGTCGAGGCCAGGAGCCTCAGGGAAAACCGACGCCCCCCGGTCAGGGCCGCGCTTCCAGCAACACCACCTCGTCACCGTCCCATCGAACGAGGAAGCCTGCCTCGTCGGTCGCTTCCGATATGACCGCCTTCCAATCCGATGCAGGACGTTCGGCGGCCCGTTCGAAGACGAGGTCGCAAATTCTGGAGACCGCCCCGACCGAGGTCGCTCCGCGCCTGGCCCAGTGACGGTTCAGGGTCGCCGAGGCGACATCGTAAAGCTTGGCCTGCTCGGCCGCGGCGATGTCCAATCGCATGTCTTCGAGTTCGGCAGGACCGATCATCGCTGGGCATCCCCGTGTCGGTGAAACACCGATCCGAGGTTTTCCCCCGGACCGGACGGCCGGTGAGCGACTATGGCAGGGCGCCGATCATGCCCTTCGCCTCGGACATCGTATTCTCGCAGGCGCGCTGGTCGCCCCGGCGATCCTCGTCCGTTGCCCGGATGATGAGCGTCCGGGCGTTGACGACGTGGTCGGCCGTCGAGACGGTCTCGGGGTCGCTCGGCGCGTCGAGACGTACCGTGCCCACGCCCCGTGGCGACCCGGTCCGCAGCGTGTGCCCGGGCTGCAGGCCGGAAACCTGTATGGCTCCGGCGCTGTCGAGGCGTCGTTCGATGGTCCCAATCTGCTCGGCGCATGAGGACGCCAGCGCAGGGAGGGGAGCAGCGGCCAGGACGAGGGCCGCAAGGGCGGGATTTAGGCGCATCGGTATGACTTTCGGGGAGATGGCAGCATCACGGTTTCGCTCGGCGAGCGTTCGACCCGATGCCGTCCCTCACCCGTCGATGCGAGGGTAGCGCCCATTCAACGGGCCTCAGCGCGGAATGTTGCAGTGCAGCACGAATGGCTGGGCAGCTCCGTGTTCCGCCGAGACGCGCTTGCCCCCGCGCGCTGACGACGCGTTGGACGAGGATCGCGGCATCCGTACGAGAGGACTGACCGTCCGGGAGGTGAATGGCGCCGTCAGTCTGCCTGCTCTAGGACTACGGCTGGACGACCATCGGGAACTTGGCGGCCAAGGTCGCGCAGAGCGCATCGCGATTGCGGATGGCCTGCCATCGCTCAAATTCCGCCGCGCCCGAATGCATCGCCTCGGCGGCGGGGCGGCTGCCGATGGCATCGAAGCAGATACGTGCCCGATCCACGATTGCGGAGTTGTAGGCGGTGAAGCCACAGGCCGCCGACGCTCTGCGCAGCATCCCGTGCATCCTGAGGAATCCGGCGCATTCGAAGTCCGCGGCGGACGCAGATGGAATACCCGCAGCAAGGATTGGGACACCCAGGAAGGCGGTGGCCCTGATGGCGGCCCGGACGCCCCTAACCATCGACGCCCGCCCGCTGATCGCCTTTCATCCCCAGTCCGGATGGCTGGTCGTCGCGACGGCGCCAGGGGAGCCGCAGATGCGCCAGGTACGGATAGACGGCAGGCAGCACGATGAGGGTGAGTAGGGTCGCCGTGACGAGACCGCCGATCACCACCGTGGCCAGCGGGCGCTGCACCTCGGCGCCCGCGCTCGTTGAGAGGGCCATCGGCAGGAACCCGAGCGCCGCCACCAGTGCCGTCATGAGGACCGGGCGCAGGCGCATCTCGGCGGCCCGGGTCGCCGCCTCGCGGGCGTCGAGTCCGACGCGTTCGAGGTCGCGGATGTAGCTCGTCAGCACCACGCCGTTAAGGATGGCGATGCCGAAGGTGGCGATGAATCCGATCGCCGCCGAGATCGAAAACGGCAGCCCGCGCAGGTACAGGGCGACGATACCGCCGGTGGCGGCGATCGGCACGTTGAGGAAGATCAGCCCGGCGAGGCGGATGTCGCCGAACATCACCACGAGGAGCACCAGGATCGCCGCCATCGCGGCCGGGACCACCACGGAGAGCCGGCTCGTCGCCTCCTGCAGGTTCTGGAACTGCCCGCTCCATTGCAGCGAGTAGCGCGGCGGCAGGGTCACCTGGGCCTTGACCGCCGCTTGTGCGTCGCTGACGAAGCTCTGGACGTCGCGTCCGCGAACGTTGGCCTGAACCGAGATCCGGCGCTGGAGCTTCTCCCGGCTGATCTGGGCGGGCCCCGTCGCCACGTCGACGGAGGCGACGAGCGAGAGCGGAACCAGCGCCTTGCCGCTCCGTCCGACGGGCAAGTCGCGTATGCGCGCGATGTCGCTGCGGTCGGCGGACTTCAACCGGACCACGATGTCGGTGATGGAGTTGTCGTCGCCGTAGATCATTCCGGCGGTGCGGCCGCCGATGCTCTCGACCACATCGAGGATGTCGCTGACGTTAATGCCGTAGCGGGCGGCCGCCCCTCGGTCGACCTGGATGGACAGGGCCGGCATGCCGGCCTGCGCCTCGGCCTTCACGTCGGCCGCGCCCGAGACGCCGGAGACCGCCCGCACGATGGCGTCGGCCTTGTCCTTCAGCACCTTCAGGTCGTCGCCGTACAGGCTGATCGCGACGTCGCCGCGCACGCCTTCCAGCAGGTCGTCCATCCGCATCTGGATCGGCTGTGAGAACGCGTAGGAAACCCCCGGCACCTCCGCGCGCAGACGCTTGTCGAGGGCGGCGACGAGCCCCTCCTGGGTGGTCGCCGTCGTCCAGGTCGATGGGTCGGACAGGGTAATGAAGCTATCGGTGGACTCGACCCCCATCGGGTCTGTGGGGATCTCGGCGCTGCCGGTGAGCGAGACGACCCGCTTCACCTCGGGGAAGCTCTTCAGGGTCTGCTCGATGCGATGCATGACCTTGAGCGAGGCATCGAGGTTGATGCCCGGCAGCTTTTCCGACGTGATGACGATGGAGCCTTCCGAGAGCTTGGGCAGGAACTCGCCTCCAAGCCGGGTCGCCAGCCAGCAACTTCCGGCGAACAGCCCGAGGGTGACCAGGAGGGTGATCCCGGTGCGACGTTCGGCCAGCCGAAGGATGGGGGTGTAGGCGCTCCGCGCCCAGTGGACGACGCGGGTCTCGCGCTCGCCGATCCCGGGCCCGGCAAGCACGATGGCGGCGAGCGCCGGCATCAGGGTCATGGTCAGCACCAGCGACCCAGCCAGCGCCAGGATGACGGTGAGAGCCATCGGCCGGAACATCTTCCCCGCCACCCCTTCGAGGGCGAGAATGGGCAGGTAGACCATGATGATGATGGCCACCGCGAACAGGATCGGGCGCGCCACCTCGACGGTCGCCTTGCGGATCACCTCCTCGGCCGGACGCTCCGGGTGTTCGCCGCGGGCGCGCAGGACGTTCTCGATCATCACCACGGCGCCGTCGACGATGAGGCCGAAATCGATGGCGCCGAGGCTCATCAGGTTGCCCGAGAGCCCGAACAGCCGCATCCCGGCGAACGCCATCAACATGGACAAGGGGATCGCGGCCGCGACCACGAGGCCGGCCCGGAGGTTACCCAGCAGCAGGAGCAGCACGACGATGACGAGCACAGCCCCCTCCATGAGGTTGTGCTCGACGGTACGGATGGTTCGTGCCACGAGTGTGCTGCGGTCGTAGTAGGGGACGATCTCGACGCCCGGTGGGAGCTGCTGGCGCAGGGTCTCGATGGTCTGCTTCACGGCCACGACCACGGCGCTGGCGTTCTCGCCCTGCTGCATCATGGCGATGCCGACGACGGTCTCGCCCGCCGCATCGTGCGTCACGGCGCCGAGCCGCACCTTCGGGGCTTCCACCACCTCGCCCAGGGTGGCGACCGTCACCGGTACGCCGCCCGGCCCCGTCGTGACGACGATGTTGGCGAGATCCTTCGTGTCCTTGGCGAGCCCGAGGCCGCGGATGACCTCCTGCTGGTCGTTGTGCTCGATGTAGGCGCCGCCGCGCGCGGCGTTGTTCTCGGCAAGCGCCGTGTAGACCTGGGCCATGGTCACGCCGTAGCGATGCAGGCTCTCGGCGGCGATGCGGACCTCGTAGGTAGGCATCTGGCCACCGTAGATGTTCACGTCGGCGATGCCCGGGGTCAGCTTGAGCTTCGGTGCGATGGTCCACTGTAGGATGCGCTTCAGGGCCATCGGCGAGTAGCCCGGGCCACGCACCTCGAATTGGTAGATCTCGCCCAGCCCCGTCGCCATCGGCCCCATCTCGGGATCGCCGACGCCGGCCGGCATCATGGTCTTCGCCAGCGGCAGGCGCTGGAACACCTGGGACCGCGCCTCGGTGATCGACATGGAATCGTCGAAGGTGACGTAGACCGCCGAGACGCCGTAGCGTGAGGTCGAGCGTATCCCTGTGAGGCTTGGCGCCCCCGCCATCGCGTTCTCGACGGGGAAGCTGACGAGGCGCTCGACCTCCAGCGGCCCTAGGCCGGGCGAGAGGGTCAGGACCATCACCTGCTTGGGCGATACATCCGGCACCGCGTCGATGGACAGGCCTTCGAGGTTGACGATGCCGCCGATCGCACCGGCGAGCGCCAGGATCACGACGAGCCAGCGGCGGCGGATGAGGAGGGCGAACCAGGCGTTCATCGCGATCTCAATCCGTGGAACCGAGCAGGGCGCGCATCAGAATGGCCTTGAGGCCGAAGCTTCCTTGCGTCGCCACCGTCTCCCCCGCCGCCACGCCGGACGTCACCTCGACCCAGTCGGCGCGCTGCACCCCAAGGGTGAGGTCCCGCTTCTCGAAACGGTCGTCTCCCGTGCGCACGAAGGCGATGGGGCCGCCCTCGGTCTGCTGGATCGCGGCGGCCGGCATCGTGACCCCCTCACGCCCGAGATCGGCGGCGATCTCGACGGAGACGAACATGTTGGCGCGCAACGTTCCGTCCGGGTTGGCGATCTCGATGCGGGCCGGGGCGGTATTCGTCATCGCGTCGATGGCGGCATTCACTGAACGCACCCGGCCCTCGAAGCGGGGATGGGCCGTGACCGGGGCCTCGATGGTCGCCCGGTCGCCGGCTTTAACGGTCGCGATGTCGTGGCCGTAGAGATTGGCCAGAACCTGGATCTGCGAGGGGTCGGCCACCGTGAAGGCGTCGCGGTTGGTGTCGACCACCTCGCCCAGGGTGATACCGGCCATCGTCACGACACCGTTGATCGGCGAGACGATGGCGCTGATGCCCGGAGCCTCTCCGGGAGCCGGGGCGAGGCGCTCGTACTGCGCACGGTAGAGGTCGACCTGCGATTTGGCGGACAGGGTGGCCGCATGGGCTTTGGCGAGGTCGACCTGGCGACGGTCGACCTCGGCCTGGGCGACACCGCCGATCTTCACGAGGTCGCTGCCACGCTTCAAATTGGTCTCGGCGACCTTCTCCGTGGCCTGCGCCTCCCCGAGGCTGGCCTGCGCGGCGGCGAGGCCGTTGCGGGCATCGAGGACCCCGGCGGCGTCGAGCGTGGCCAGCGTCTGCCCGGCCTTCACCTGGTCCCCGGGCTGCACCGAGAGGGTGAGCACCCGACCCGAGGTCCGGGGCTTCAGGCGGGTGACCCGGCGCTCGTCGAAGGCGACCATGCCGGGCGTGCGTACGGGAAGGATGATCCGGCGGGTTTCGGATTGCCCGAACGTCAGTCCGAGGCGGCGTTGTCCGTCGGCATCGAGGGTAACGACGTTGTCCTCGGCAGGCTGCTCGGGAGCGTTCGTGCTCGATGCTGCGTCAGGTGCGGCCGCGGCCAACCCGATGAGGCCCAGCATGGGTTCGAGGTAGGGCTTGGCGGCCTCGCGATACCACCAGGCGGCCAGCGCGACCGCGATCAGACAGACGACCACCGCCAACAAGGAACGACGCCCGATCCTCGTGGGGGTCTGGCCGGATAGGGCGTATCCTCCGGATGCTGCCGTTGCCGTCGATCCCTCGGCGTCAAGGCGCTCGCGCACCTCGCCACGACCGGCGATCCCTACCTCGCCGTTCCCGGGCACGTCCGTCTCCGCCTCCAGCAACACGATGTCGTCCGTCAGTTAGATTAGATTTATTCTAGGACATAGAACGGGCCGCCACGCGCACCATTAAATTCGCGTTCACACTCGTGGTCACGGGACCGGTCCCGAACCACATCATACATCGGGACAGGGGCGTGAGCCTGGGAGTGGACCGGGTTGGCCAAGCTACTTCTGATCGAGGACGATGCCGCGACGGCGGAGGACGTCCTCGGCGACCTGCGCGGGCGTGGGCACGAGGTCGAATGGGCCGCCACGGGACCGGAAGGCGCGACCGCCGCCCGTTCCGGGTACTGGAGCGCCATCATCCTCGACCGGATGCTTCCCGGCTTGGACGGGCTCACCCTCCTGCGGGACCTCCGCGGCGCCGGTGACCGGACGCCGGCGTTGGTCCTGAGCGCGCTGGGCGACGTCGACGAACGCATCCGCGGCCTGCGCGCCGGCGGCGATGACTACCTCGGCAAGCCCTTCGTCCTCGCGGAACTCGCGGCCCGGATCGAGGCCCTGCTGCGGCGGCCGACCGACACCCGCGAGACGGTCCTCAGGGTGGGAACCCTAGAGATCGATCTTCTTGCCGGGACCGGGCGCCGGGGCCTGCGCGGCCTCGACCTGCTGCCGCGCGAACTCAAGCTCCTCGAATATCTCATGCGCCGCCCCGGTCAGGTCGTGACGCGGGCAATGATGTTCGAGGAGGTCTGGAACTACCGGTTCGCGCCCAAATCCAACCTGATCGACGTCCATGTCGGGCGCCTGCGCAAGAAGCTTGAGGACGAGGGCGAGCCGATCCTGATCCACAACGTCCGGGGAGAGGGCTTCACCCTAACCCCCGATGTCTAGGCTCACCCGCTCCTTCGCATTCCGCTGGGCGCTCGGCATCGCCCTTTGGTCGACCCTGCTGTCATTGGTCCTGTTCGCCTTCGTATACTGGCAGACCGCCGCGTTCATGCAGGACGAGCTTAACCAAGTGCTTCGCCACGAGGTCCGGTACGCCGCCCAAGACCCGGGGCAGGCGGCGAACCGCATCGAGACCTGGATCAGCGAGGACCTGCATAGCGTCCACTTCGCCGGCCTGTTCGGCGCCGATGGGGGCAAGCTCGCGGGCAACCTCGATGCGCGGCCGGCCGACCTGCCTCTTGACGGCGAGGTCCGCCGGATCGGTACCGAGGTCGCAATCGCGGGACGGCGCCTTCACGAGGATCTCTGGTCCGCGGCCGTGGCCCTGAGCGATGGCACGGTCGTGGTGGTGGCCCACGACACAGACGAGATCGACCGCGCCAAGGCCACGGTGATCCGGGCGCTCGGGCTTGCGCTGGGACCGACCCTGGCCTTTTCCATCCTCGGCGGAGTGCTACTCGCCGGGCGAGCCAAGCGCCGCTTGGCGTCCACGGAGGCGGCGGTCGCTCGGGTGATGCGCGGTGACCTGCGCCAGCGCTTGCCGGTCGGCGAGGCCGGGGACGAGTTCGACCGTCTCGCACGGGACGTCAACGGGATGCTCGACGAGATCGAGCGTCTGATGGAGGAAGTACGTGGCGTGGGTGACGCAGTGGCCCACGACCTTCGGACCCCACTCACGCGCCTCCGCCTGCGTTTGGAGCGCGGCCGCGACCAAGCTCGCGACATCGACGAACTTCGCGAGGCGGTTGACCAGGGTCTGGTCTGGATCGACCAGACCCTGGAGATGGTGACGGCGGTGTTGCGCATCGGCGAGATCGAGCACGGCCGCCGCTGCGCCGCCTTCGGTCCTGTCGATCTCGGTCTCGTGGTGGGCGAGGCGACGGAACTGTTCGAACCCCTGGCTGAAGAAAACGGGGTCGCCCTCAGCATCGACGTCGATAGAAGTGTCACCTTCATCGATGGCGACCGCAGCCTGATCTTCGAGGCGGTCTCGAACCTTCTCGACAACGCGATCAAGTTCACGCCGCCCGGGGGAAGCGTCCGGGTCGGTCTTCTCCGACGCGAGAGCGATGGCGATGTCGTGATATCCGTCGAGGATACGGGCCCCGGGATCGCCGCCGGCGAGCGTGACCAGATCTTCAAACGATTCTATCGCGCGGAACGCGCCCGACAGACGCAGGGCAACGGACTTGGCCTCGGCCTCGTCGCCGCCATCGCCAAGTTGCACGGGTTCTCGTTGGCCGTCGGCGACGGTCTTGCCGGGGGATGCCGTTTCGAAGTGGGATGCCCGACGGTGGAACGTCGTACGACCCTGGCGGGATGAACGCGTGCCCGGCTTGCGGGCGCGTGGAATGGCGGACGGCGTCATTGTTGGTGGAGCGAACCGGACAACGCCCATCGTCAAGGCCCCGACCGGAAAATGAACTTAATTTTAAGAATTGTTCTAATCTGCACTTCGGTGTGCAGTGTCGGCCATGATGTCGATACACCCTTGCGCGGTTAGAAGGTTGGCAGGCGCGGTCCTCGCCCTGGCGCCGATGACCGCGCCCGCTGCAGCGGAGTCCCCGCAAGTCCGTAAGGACGCTCCACTGTCATTCTCCGAACCGGTCGGCGTGCCTCACAAGCACTGCGCGGGCTCATGCATCAGCCGGGGGTCGCTGCAGTGGTATTGCAGGGTAGACCAGACATGCGCGTTGAATTGCTCGACCGCCCCGCCGGGCATGGAATGCCACGGTGGCGAGGACTGAGGTTCGACGGACCGATGCATCGAATGTCGGTCACGTCATATGCAGTCGCCTCGCCGAAGGCATAGGTAGGTTTACGTAAATATTTTGATGGTCCTGAGGCGACAAACTTCTCGCTTCGACTAATGCTCGATATGGAAAAGGAAGTGGCTTTGAATATCTCCGATAATAGCAAGTTGGACACCAAGTCCTTCGAGATGCAGGGCAAGTGCCCCTTCGGCGGCGACCGCATCGGCGGCGCGGTCGGCACCCCACCGGCACTCTCGGACTGGTACCCCAACCGACTGAAGGTCGAGCTGCTTCATCAGAACGGGCCCCAGGCGAACCCGCTCGGCGAGGACTTCGACTACAAGGCAGCCTTCGAGGCGCTGGACCTCGATGCCGTGAAGCGGGACATCAAGTCCTTTCTCACCAGCACGGTCGCATGGTGGCCGTCGGATTACGGCAATTATGGCCCGCAGATGATCCGCATGGCGTGGCACGCTGCCGGCACCTACCGCATCGCGGACGGGCGCGGCGGCGCCGGCGAGGCGCTCCAGCGCTTCGCGCCGATCAACAGCTGGTGGGACAACGGCAATACCGACAAGTCCCGGCGCCTGATCTGGCCGATCAAGCAGAAGTACGGCAGCGCCCTCTCCTGGGGTGACCTCATGGTCCTGACCGGTAACTGCGCCCTGGAGATCATGGGCTTCCCGACCTACGGCTTCGCCGGCGGCCGGCAGGACGCCTGGGAGGCCGATAACGCCACCTACTGGGGCCCCGAGATCTGGGACCCGACAGACGTCAAGTCGTTCGACAGCATGGTGACCCGGGACAAGCGTTGGCGCGGTCAGAACGGCGATGCGGACTACGACCTCGAAAATCCGCTGGCCGCCTCGCACCAAGCGCTGATCTACGTGAATCCCGAGGGTCCCTACGCCAACGGCGACCCGATGGGGTCGGCGCGCGACATCCGCACCACGTTCACCCGGATGGCGATGAACAACGAGGAGACCGTCGCCCTGATCGCCGGCGGGCATGCCTTCGGCAAGAGCCACGGCATGGTCTCGGCCGACGAGGTCGGCCCGCCGCCCGAGATCGCGCCGATGGAGGCGATGGGCCTTGGCTGGCACAACCCGAAGGGCACCGGCTTCGCCCAGTTCACGATGACCAACGGCATCGAGGGCAGCTGGACGCCGAACCCGACCCAGTGGGACAACGCCTACCTGGAAAACCTCTTCAAGTTCGAATGGGTGCAGACCAAGAGCCCGGCCGGTGCCTCGCAGTGGACTCCGGCCGATCCGGATGCGCCCAAGACCCCGGACGCGCACGTCCCGGGCCAGATGCACGGCCTGATGATGATGACCAGCGACATCGCCCTGAAGGTCGATCCCGAGTACCGCAAAGTCTGCGAGAAGTTCCTGCACGACTTCGACGCCTTCACGCTGGCGTTCTCGAAGGCGTGGTACAAACTGACCCATCGCGACATGGGCCCGAAGGAGCGCTATCTCGGGCCCGAGGTGAGGATCGAGGACGACCTGCTGTGGCAGGACCCGATCCCGCCGCGCGAGCACGGCCTGATCGACGACGCCGACGTCGCCGCGCTGAAGCAGGACATCCTGGCCACCGGCCAGTCGGTGTCCGACCTCGCGTTCACGGCCTTCTCGGCGGCCTCGACCTACCGGGATAGCGACAAGCGCGGCGGCGCCAACGGTGGACGCCTGGCGCTCGCCCCGCAGAAGGACTGGGCGATCAACCGGCGGACGGTGCCGGTGGTCGCGGCCCTCCGGCAGGTCGCCGATGCGTTCAACGGACGCGGCGGCGGCAGACGGGTCTCGCTGGCTGACCTCATCGTGCTCGGCGGCTGCGTCGCCATCGAGAAGGCGCTGGCGGATGCCGGACATGCCATCGCGGTTCCATTCACGCCGGGCCGTGTCGACACCCGTCAGGACCTGACCGACATCGAGATGTTCACGTGGCTGAAGCCCGTCGTCGACGGCTTTCGCAATTACGTGGCGGACGATTTTGCGGCGGTCACATCGGGTCGTGTCTCACCGGAAGAACTCTTCCTCGACAAGGCGTATCTCCTCTCCCTCACGGCGCCCGAGTGGGTCGCCCTCGTGGGTGGCCTGCGTGCGCTCGGAGCCAACCACGATGGCTCGAAGCACGGCATCTTCACCGACCGGGTCGGCGTCCTGTCGAACGACTTCTTCGTCAACCTGACGAGCGTCGACCTCGAATGGCGCAAGGCCGACGAGGCGGGCATGACCTTCGATCTGGTCGACCGCGCCGGCGGCGCGACGAAGTTCACCGCGACCCGGTGCGATCTCGTCTTCGGATCGAACTCGCAGCTCCGTTCGGTGGCCGAGGTCTATGCCGGCAGCGACGGCGGGGCGCGTTTCGCGAAGGACTTCGTCAGGGTCTGGAACAAGGTCATGATGCTGGATCGCTACGATGTCAGGTCCTGATCGACCCTTGCCGTAAAGGCACCGCGCGATGAGCCAAGGCCGGGGCATCCATTGCGGATGTCCCGGCCTTGGCATTTCCCAGGGCATCCGACGCAATCCTAAATTCGGTGTCATTTTCGAACGATTCTAATCTGTAGTCGTTCCTCAGGCACGCGTCGCCCATCCGGGTCATGCACGCTCCAAGGTCACATCTGAACCTCATGAAGAACGCACGCCTCCTATCGGCCATGCTCCTCCTCGGGACGGCACTGCCGCTTCCCGCCGTCGCCAACGGAACACCGACCGTCTCACCGTCGGTTCCGAGCGCGATGAAGGTCCTCTCGCGGATCGACCTGGCCCAGGCCGACCAGCCAACCGCCAAGAGCACCGACGACGTGCGCGGGGCCTCGCAGACCAAGACCACCAGTCCACAGCCTGTCGGCGCCTTCCCGACCAACGAGATGTCGGGGCTGCCGGTCATTGGCCTCGATGGCGACGCCGATGCGATCAAGAAGGATGTCGCAGCCCTCCAGCAGACGCTGACCGAGCTGCAGCAGCTCCAGCTCCAGACCAAGCAGGCCCACTGGAACGCCTCCGGCACGCTGTACTACCCGCTGCACCTGCTCCTGCAGGAGCACTACGAGGGCCTGTCCAAGTACGCCGACACCATCGCCGAGCGCCTGCTCGCCATCGGATCCTCGGCCGACGGCCGCGCCAACACCATCGTGAAGACCTCCGGCGTTCCGGAGATCCCCGGCGGCTTCCTCGACGACGCCCAGATCCTCGTGTGGTTCACCAACGCCTATAAGCGGGTGGGCGAGGAGGTGAACGCCGCCATCAAGGCGACGGAGCAGGTCGACCCGACGACCTCGAACCTGCTGCAGGAGGTCGAGCACGGGGTCGCCAAGTACCAGTGGCAGATGCGTGCCCAGCTCCAGCGCACGAAGACCGACCCGAACACGGGCTGGGACCTCAACGACAACAAGCCCGTCGACATCGCCCCGCAGGGCCCCTCGAAGCCCTGATGGATTACGGCCCGCCCTCGCCCGCCGCGGCGGGGGCGTGGTCTACTTGACCGGATACGACATGCCTTCACGCGAGACATCCTACGACGGCACCACCATCGCTTTGCACTGGCTCATGGCCGGGCTCGTTCTGGTCCTATGGCTCATTGGCACCTTCCTCGAAGACCTACTGCCGAAGGGCCCGCTACGCTCGGGAATCTGGTCAGCCCACTTCGTCCTCGGTTTCGTCTTCACCGGCGTCACCGTCGCGTTGCTGGCCTGGCGTTATACGAATGGCCGCCAGTTGCCAGTTGAGGATCCCGGTCCCCTGCATGTCCTCGCCAAGGCGACCCATGCCGCCCTGTACCTGCTGCTCTTCGCCATCGCCGGGCTCGGCATCGCCAACGCTTTCGTGCGGGGCGTCACGTTGATCGGACCGCTTTCGCTGCCGCAGCTCGGCGATCCGGAATGGCGCAAGCCGCTGACCCAGTGGCATGGGCTTGCCGCCAACGTCCTGATGGCCGTCGCCGGCTTCCATTCCGCGGCCGCGCTCATCCATCATTACCTTTGGCACGACGCCGTGCTGCGTCGCATCCTGCCGGGACGCGCGCCCTCCGCCCCATACGAGAGACCCTGACGATGATGCGTGCGACCCATCAGGAAAACCACCTCATCGACCGCATCGGCTGGCTGCGCGCCGCCGTGCTCGGCGCCAACGACGGCCTTGTTTCCACGGCCAGCCTGATCGTCGGCGTCGCCGCTTCCTCGGCAGCCTCCGGCGAGATCCTCGTCGCCGGCACGGCCGGGCTCGTGGCCGGTGCGATGTCGATGGCGGCCGGCGAGTACGTCTCGGTCAGCTCCCAGTCCGACACCGAACAGGCGGACCTCGCACGGGAGCGACGCGAGCTTGAAGAGGACCCTGTTGACGAGCGGGAGGAGCTCGCAGGCATCTATGTCGGGCGCGGCCTCGACCACGACCTCGCGCTGCAGGTGGCGGACCAACTCATGGCGAAGGATGCGCTCGGCGCCCACGCCCGTGATGAGCTCGGCATCTCGGAGTTCACTACCGCGCGTCCGATCCAGGCGGCGTTGACGTCGGCGGCGACGTTCTCCGCCGGAGCGGCCATGCCGTTGCTGGTGGCCGTGCTGTCGCCGGCCGATGTCGTCGTCTACGCGGTTTCGGGCGCCTCGCTGCTTTTCCTGGCCGTACTCGGCGCGCTCGGGGCCAAGGCCGGAGGCGCCGCCATTCCGCGTGCGACGGCACGGGTGGCGTTCTGGGGCGCGGCAGCGATGGCGGTCACCGCCGGCATCGGCCACCTCGTCGGCAAGGCTGTCTGAGCCGCCGATCGCCGGTCGCGGCCTAAAGGCGCCACCTGGCCAATGCCGAGCAGCAAGGCCCCGGCTGCGATGAACCCGATGCTACGTGCGCCGAGAAGCAACCGGCCGGCGACGATGAGAGCCATGTCGACGCCTGCCGTCCGGGGGCGTTCGAGGGCAGGTCGGTTATCGTTCGCGGCAATTCCGATGCGGGAGTCGTGACGCGCCGTCGTCACCTTGGCACGGATTGAAGGCGTCCGATCCTCGTTAGGCAGGTGACGGATCGCTCTCAAGGCAGCATCCGCTGCGGCGGACCGTGACGTCCCGACCATGCGACCCGCGACGAACGGAGCCACAGGCCTCCTACGGCGGCAGACGGCACCATGACCCTGGCGGGGGCCGCCTGCCGCTTCCTGGGGACATGGCGAGGAGCGCTCGGTTACTCCAGGGCCGGGGTCGGTCACCGCCGATCCGACGTCGTCAGCCATGATATTCGGCCTAGCGCATCGGCGCCGGCCCAGGTTTGCGGAGAGCCGCTCCAACCCTGCCGGAGACACGGGATCGTTCACTGGTCAGTGTATCGGGCGGCCCATGCAAGCGTCGGTCACGTCCTGCCCGGTCTCGACGTCCCGGACGGAAATGCGATGCCCCTCTGCCCTGAACCGATCGAGGTCCTCGGCCGAGACGTAGGTCTTGCGCTCGGGATCGTACAGGCGGGAGCCGGCGTAGCGCCTGAGCTGCAGGATGGATTGCGGTCTCTTTTTCGGCATCGCTTCCATGGGGCTGGCGTCGGCGCCGGCGCGACGCGTTTCTTACCTTGGAACGATTAAAGTCTGGGATTTGCGCATGCAATGATCGATCGGGCGTTGGTCCGGTCCGAACGCCGATGTTCGTGACCCTTGGCGGTGCCGCCTCGCGAGGCGTCGATGGACCTCATCCGATGGTCCTTCGCGACGCGATGGTTGTGTCCGGGGCGAACTCGTAGATCCGTATCGATCCGGTCGCGAGTTCGAGGCACTCGACGTCGTCCGGCCCAAGGCCTTCGAGCGCCAGCACCAGGGCCCGCAGGGCGTTGCCGTGGCCGACGACGAGCGTCGGAGCGCGCATAGCCGCCGGCTGGATGTGCCTCAGGTGGAAGGGTACGACCCGTGCGACGGTGTCTTTAAGGCTTTCGCCGTTCGGCGGCCGGCCCTCGTACGACCGACGCCAGTCCTCGACCCGCGCTGCCCCGAAGCGTCGGTAGGCGGTCGCTTTGTCGAGACCGCCGAGGTCGCCGTAGTCGCGTTCGTCCAGCGCCGCGTCCCGCCGGGGGACGAGTTCCGGCTGTCCGAGGGCATCGAGCGTCAATGCCATAGTGGTGACGGCCCGCGTCATGTTCGAGGTGAAGGCCGCATCGAAGCGATGCCCCTCATCCCTCAGGATCGTCCCGACCGTGCATGCCTCGCGCCGGCCGTCCTCGGTCAGGGGAGGATCGAGCCTGCCCGTGAAAAGCCCGTCCGCGTTGGCCTGGCTCTGGCCGTGCCGGACCAGGACGAGGCGTCGCGACGAAGGGATCATGGCTGGCAGCCCGGGTCCATCCTCGATCCGGTGAGCCCCGGATGCGGTCGACCGACGAACACGGGACGTCCTCCCCGAGAGTCGCGAGAGGTACCCGTAAATGAAAAGGGGCCCCGTGGGGCCCCGGTCGATCACATGCGATGATGCCGGTGGCCGTGCCGCATCATGTGGCCCCGGTGATGGTGGTGCCGCATCATGTGCCCACGATGATGGTGATGGCGCATGCCATGGCCGCGATGACCGTGCATGCCGTCCATCCGGACCTCAGTCACGGCGGTCGGGGCATCGACGGCACCGATCATGCCGGGGGCGGCCGAGGCGGGGGCGACCGAAGCAGCACCCAGGGTTGCCAGGATGGCAGCGGCGAAAAGGGATTTTCTCATGGGCTTCCTCAAGTCGTTGTCGGCAATGCGTCGAAAACGACGGCACCCGAGCCTTGGGAACGGCTCCGCTTCCAAGACCGTTCCGCGGGGTACGTTCTCCTCAATCTCGCGTGCCTAACGGAACATTCGAATTCCGTTGCGCTGGTCGGCCAGCCTCACTTTTCGACTCAGCTGGCAATAACATCGAACGGCACTCACCCCGCCCTGGCCGGCCACTGACGATGTAGATCGTCGATGACGAAGGCGTGGGCGTGACGGCGGCCTCCATGCAGGTGCGGGTGCCGGACGTCGAGGTCCGCGTGGGCGTGCTCGATCACGTCGGGGTCCGTTGCCGGCCATAGCCGGGCCGCCGTGGTGACGCCGGCAAGCGTCATTCCCCCGAGGATCGCCAGCGTGGATGGCATTCCCACGGACGGCCCCAGCCACCCGGCCAGCGGATAGGTGAGCAACCAGGCGGCATGGGACAGGGCGAACTGGGCGGCGAAGACGGCCGGCCGGTCCTCCGGGGTTGCCGAGCGGCGCAGGAGTCTGCCGGTGGGGGTCTGCACGGTGGAGTAGGCGATGCCGAGGATCAGCCATGTCCCGAGGAGAAGCGGCCAGCCGATGGTCCCGCCCCATGTCATGGCCGCGACACCCAGGAGAACCACGCCGAGCAGGGCTGCCGCCGGGATCATGATTGCGCGGTCCGATAGCCGGTAGAGCAGGCGCGGCAGCGTCAGGGCGGCGATCATGGAGCCGCCCCCGAACAGGCCGAGGGCGAGGGCCACGTCGGCCTGGGGTCGCTCCAGCAGGCCCTGCACGATCACCACGGTGTTGACGATGACCATCGCGCCGGCCGAGGCGACCGCGAGGTTCAGGGCGAGCAACCCGCGCAGGCGCGGCGTCGCGAGGTAGATCCTGAGGCCCCGCGTCGTGCGGTCGTAGACGCCGCCTTGCCGGTCGGACCCGGTGGCGGTCGGCAAGGTCACGGACACCACCAGGGTCGCTGAGCAGAGGAAGCCGACGACCGTGCCGCCGAACAGCGCGTTGTAGGGGACCACGGTCAGGAGAAGGGCCGCCAGGGTCGGGCTCAGCAGGTTCTCCAGGTCGTAGGCGAGGCGCGAGAGCGAGAGGGCGCGGGTGTAGTCCCGTTCGTCCGGCAGGATGTCCGGGATGCTGGCCTGGAAGGTCGGGGTGAACGCCGCCGAGGCCGATTGCAGGACGAAGATCAGGGCGTAGACCTGCCAGACCTGGTCGACGAAGGGCAGCGTCAGGGCGATGGCGGCGCGGACGAGGTCCGTGCCCACCAGGAATGCGCGTCGTGGCAACCGGCTCGTGAAGGCCTGGGCCACCGGGGCGACGAGGACGTAGGCCACCATCTTGATGGCCAGCGCCGTCCCGAGGACGGTGCCGGCGCGGTCACCCGCGATGCGGAATGCCAGAAGCCCGAGGGCGACCGTGAGCAGGCCCGTGCCGATCAGGGCGATGACCTGGGCCGCGAACAGGTGACGGTAGGTGCGATGGGCGAGGACGCTCAGCATCGGGAGCGCCTCACAGGTACTTCGCGAGCAGTTTGAACTCGGCGAGTGCGTCCTTGGTGGATTTGCCTCCGTGCCCGACGCCGTCCGCGAGGCAGTGCTCCATGTGGTCCTCGATGAGGACGCGCTTGGCGTTCGTGATGGCACTCTCGACCGCGTGCAGTTGCTGGGCGAGGTCCACGCAGGGGCGGCCCTCCTCGATCATCGCGATGACCCCGGCGAGGTGGCCGTGCGCGCGCTTCAGGCGCTTGACGATGTCCGGATGCGAGACGTGTTCCATCCCGAGATCCTATCCCCCCGGAGGGGATGCATCAATCGGCGTCGCTTGCTACGGCTGCGTGTCGTGGCCGGCCTGCGGCCCGTTTTCGCCGAGCAGGTCCGTGACGTGGGACTCGGCCGGATGGCCGGTGGCGGCACGATGCACCGCGGAGCATGCCGCAAACCCCGGACCCGAAACCGTCATGACCAACATGCGGGTGCTGTCGTCCCCCATGCGCATCGCCAGGGTGGTGCGCGCCTCCGGCCATTCCAGGGCGTTCGCGGCAGGTCCGATCCGGGGCTCGCCGTGGCGCCGCACGCCTTTCCGCCGCATCGCCTCCCGCGCCGACGCGGCGGCGACGTCGCCGAGCGGGCGCCCGACCCAGACCACTTGCTACAGGCCCTGGTCCCGGCAGACGACCAGGATGACCTGGTCGGTTTCGGTGCCCGAGGCGAGCGGCCGGTCGTGGAAGTAGAACAGTGCGGTCAGGTTCGCCTCGCGGTCGACCATGGACGGCGGCGCGATCCGGTCTACCGGTCCTCACGAGAGACCGAACGGTGCCTCGTCGCCCGAAGCGGCCGCCGGCATCGAAATGGCAGCCCATGTCGCGAGGGCGAGCGCTGGACGGCACGGCATCGGGCTACTCCGCCGCCTTGAGGTGCGCCGGGGCCTCCGCCACCCGGACCGGCGAACCGACCGTCGTCTTCCGGGCGAACCGGGCATAGAGGGCGGGGAGGATCACGAGCGTCAGGAGGGTCGCGCTGATGAGGCCGCCGATTACGACGGTCGCGAGCGGCCTCTGGATCTCGGCCCCCGTCTCGGTCGCCAGCGCCATCGGCACGAAGCCCAGCGACGCCACCAGGGCGGTCATCGCCACCGGCCGGAGCCGGGTCATCGCGCCTTCGAGGATCGCCTCGCTGCGCGGTTTCCCCTCCGCGATCAGCTGCTTAATGTAGGTTAGCATCACGAGTCCGTTTAGGACCGCTACCCCCTACAGGGCGATGAACCCGACCGCCGCCGGCACCGAGAACGGCATGCCCCGCAGCCATAGGGCGGCGATGCCGCCAGTGAGCGCCAGGGGAACGGCGCTGAACACCAGCAGCGCGTCGCGCGCCGAGTTCAGGGCCGAGAACAGCAGCAGGAAGATCAGGAAGAAGCACACCGGCACCACGACCATCAGGCGCTGCCGGGCCAAGGCCAGGTTCTCGAACTGCCCGCCCCAGGTCACGTAGTATCCGGCAGGAAGCTGGACGCCCGACGCGACCTTGGCCTGGGCCTCCGCCACGAGCGAGCCGATGTCGCGGCCGCGCACGTTGGCGGTGACCACGACCCGCCGGCGCCCGTTCTCGCGCGAGATCTGGTTCGGCCCCTCGGTGACAGAGAAGCTCGCGACCTGCTTCAGGAGCACCGAGGACGCCCGCCCGTTGACGCCCGGGGGCAGCGGCACGGGGATGTTCTCCAGGGCCTCGCGGTCCTCGCGCACCTTGTCGTTCAGGCGCACGACGATGGGGAAGCGCCGGTCGCCCTCGAACACCATGCCGGCCTCGCGCCCGCCGATGGCCGCGCCGATGACGTCCTGGATCGAGGACGTGCTCAAGCCGAGGCGCGCGGCCTCCGTCTTGTTGATCTTGATCTCCAGGAACGGCAGGCCGGCCGTCTGCTCGACCTTGACGTCGTCGGCGCCTTCGGTCCCGCGCAGTACAGATGCCCGCCATTGTGGACTTTAAGACCACGTCTAGCTGGTCTCGACGGGAATCTATGCCAAGGTCGAGGGAAGGCATTCCGAAGTACGGCCAGCCCTGAGGAGGACTGACCAGACGGGATCACGGTCAACCCGATCTTTCGGCAGAGCTAGGAGTAGGGTCTAGGCCTCACCATCCATCGGGTGGTTGGTAAAGCCGTATGGCGTGGCGTAGAGCCTGACGTTCCGGAGGGCCTGCGGTCCGCCATCGTCGATCTGCGCCTGGCGCCAGGCCACGGCCTGGGGGAGTGCGCTGTAAGCCATCACGACCACCTCGGCTTCCCTCTTCCCTGGAACGAGGAGCGCGTCGGTCGAGAGGCCACGGCGAGGCTTTACGCGCGGGATGCTTACAGGGCTCGTGCCGTCCGATGCCCCTAGGACGAAGCCGATGGCCGCTGCGTCAGCTTCTCCCTTGATGATCGTGATCTCGAAATCGAGACAAGCGTCCGCGCGAGGATAGACCACGAAAAAGATGTCCGAACGATTGATGCGCCCGAGCAGGTAGTCAGCCTGCTGGTCGGCGTCCATGCCAGTCATGGGCCCCGCATTCTTCCTTGCCTTCTCAAGCAAAGAACTCGTGAGCTTTTCCATGGGACTCGGGGTCCGATCGAAATTGAAGCGTGTGTTCATGTCATGGCTCCTGCAGAAAGGGTCATCCCCTCAGGTCGCCAGGAAAACACCATGTTTCCACATGACTGCGCGAGTCATTTGGTCCACTGAGATTAATATGTGCTTGCTGTAGTAAATTTCACGCAGCCAGAAAGAAGACAAGCGACAATCCGAGAGGTAGTTCATCGCTCGTTGACATAAGTAGGCTTCGAGCTGCGCCAAGTGGGCATCGCCGGAAAGGCCCGCGCGGATCAAGGATTTGCGCTCGACTGAGGGAAGCCCGCTGGGCACCTTCCTGATTAGAGATGCTGGCAAGACCGCGGCAGCGGCGGGTGGGCATCTGGCAGGCGCGAGAGGCGCTGCGGCGAGACCAAGGCGCGGTGGTGGAGGTGCGGCGGTTCTCTCGACCTCCAAAAAATGGCGAAGCCACCCCTTAGGGTCAGCTCGATCACACGGAAAACCCCATTCCTCACGCGTCCCAGCGAGGGCTTGCCCTCGCGCCAGGGCGCGCTTGAGGAACCCCCACCCTAGAAGGTAACCCCTGATTACCTGCGGTAATCGGCCTCCGGTGGTGGGAACCCCCCTACCCCCTACAAGACATTTTACGGAGAAGATAAGCCATTGCATTTGCTCGATTTCTGTTGATTTCAAACGTGTGAAGCAGTAGTCTGGTGTTATTGCCTTCGGACATGACCATGCTGCCCCTTTCCCGGTGCCTCGCCACTCAACTTGTCCTGTCCTCGCGCATGCCCCTCCATATGGACGGCAAGCCCGTGGCGAGGGGTGAGCGCGTCGACGTTAAAGGCGTGCGGCTCATGCTCTCCATGCTGTCCCGGGCGGCGTCCCGAGAGATTGATCGGGGTGATTGGCAAGATGCGCGTTGGGATCACGAGCACCTGTCGGACCGCCCCCATGAGACGGTTACAGTTCCACTCCGGCGGCTTCTGGCAGAGGTCGGCCGGGGAGGCATCGGGGGATTGGTAGAAGCGCATACCCGGGCGGCAAACATCCGCGCTACCATTATTGGTGAACCGTCGCTCGGCGAGGTTGGTGTCTTGGCGCTTGGCATACGTGAGAAGGGCGTTGTAGCCCGGCGGCGTATTTCGGAGAAGGCGACACAGGTTGAGGTTAAGGTCGATCGCACCTTCGCCGCCATTGCCCATCCTCACGCGGATGCCACGGACGACGTTCTCGATCCGCCGTCCTTCGTCTACGACCCTCGCGTAATGGCGAGTTTCACCTGCCGCTACAGCCCTCTTGTCTACCTGCGACTGCTGGCTTGGAATGACGACCTCACAGCCGCGCCGGCCCGCTGGCGGTCCACTCGGCGCATGGGCGGCGACGTAACGCTTGAAATCCCGGTGCTAGAAGTGCAGGCCGCACTCGGGGCGTCAGGCATCGTCAGCCCGTCTGCTACGGCGCAGCAGCTCATTCTCCCGGTCACAGAGGATCTCCGCCGGGCAGGCATCGACTTCTCTTGGGAATGGGAGAGGTCACCGCGGATGAAGTCGGTGAAGGCCCTCCGGCTTAGGTTCAGCGACCCCAGGGCCGCGCGTGCGCCGAAAAGAGTGCGGACTCCGACGGCTATGCGTCTTTCCCCTGTTCCTCGTCCGGCTTCGACGGGCCTGCGGACACTGCGTCCATCCCTTCCGTCGCGATGACCTCGGCCGCCTCTGCCGAGGCGGCTATTGGGTTGGCCTGAAGAGTGATCTGAACGTCGAAGTCAGTTTTTGCAGCCAGCTTCGCAAGGCCATCGACTGCGGCAGGATCCTGGGCGATGCGGATCAACGTGTCCCAGACCACGTCACGCATGACGAGTTCTCGATCTGCGCGCTCGGCTCGCGTTCCGACCACAGCGACGACTTTATCGCCGTTTTCAGATCGGGCATGTCCTCCGACGGGCTGGGCACCCCGCCCAAGGTACTCAACGGTATCGGCCTCATGGTTCGCGGCCCGGTAGACCGAGATGGTATGATCCACGATAGCATCATCGGTCACGTAGGCGGGAATTTGGCGCTCGACCATCTCGCCGTCGACCTCGGCCCGCACGGCTTTCATGCCCTTTGACCACCGGCCCCGCATGTCGGACCCGTCGAGGCCGAGCTCATGCAGCACGGCGGCGGCGTTCTTCTTCAGACGGGAATCGGACGCTATGGCCGCGATGACGCCGGCGTCGGCGATACTCGTGCGGCGAATGGCGTCGGCCACCTGACCGAGACGTGCCGGGTCCGCGAGATCGCCCATGCTTACGACGTCATCGACAACGAAGCCTTCAGGCAGGACGCGGCTTCCCGCGATCCAGAGGGGAGCCTCGCCTATCCGGTAGACCGGGCGAAGGCGGCCGGCAAACTGTGTTAGCTCCTCCTCCCGGAACTGATGCTGGATGGTCTTGGCCCAAGTTCCCTCATACTCACTGATACTAACGGTGACGGAGCCGCCGTTCCGCAGCGGATGAGTACGCCGGATTTGTGGCGCGCTGATCGAGATGGCGTCGCCGCGGTCGTCAGTGGCGAGGCTTCCGTCCTCGTGGTGCAAATGGCCATCGCCCCAACGGTCGATAGGCCACTCCGGCTCGGCATCGTCGTAAGTCGCCGCGGCCACGAGTCCGTCAATGACCCGGATGGGGAATTCGTGTCGACCGACGGAAAGCGCAACGAGGTGCTCTCGGGCGAAGTCGAGCCCGCGCACCGCGCCATAATGCATCCAGTCGCAATTCGGCGGCTCGCTCCAGCTATCCATCAAAGCGGCCCGGACGGGCTTAGGCGCCCCGACGACGATTCGTCCGTGACCGTAGAGCAGCGAGGCCGTTGAGATGGCATGGTGGGCCTGGGCAATGACGCCGGCAACCCGTCGGCGGGCGTTCTTGTCCTCGCCGGCACTTGCCAGGAGGAAGCCGGACGTATGCCAAGTGCGGTCGGCGACGAGGATCGTCCGGAGGTTAAGTCTAGCGTCTATATGCGTAAGCTGAACCTTACGCCCGACCCACACCTTCTCCGTGAGGGCCTCATTGGCCGAGGCGTCCAGCAAAAGAACCGGGTGCTCGCAGAAGTTGGGTTCCGCGCGCCAGGAAATTCGGATAGTCGCCCCTCCGTCCAGGCTCTGGATGCGCATGTCGCGCTCGCCCCGCGCCTGGCCGGGCTTCACCTGACCATCGGGGCCGATCCGGTCCCTGCCGCCGCGTAGATCATGTTCGATGGCGTCCATCTTAAGGGCAAGCAGGCGCTCGGCGATCAGCGACCAGAACCGCCACTCCTCGCGCAGGTGCGCTCCGGTCGGGCGCTCCACCAATGCCCTGATCCCCTCGATGCTCATGCCGGGATGCAGCTTGCGACCGGCGTCCTGTGCGCGACCGGTGACTCTTACCGCGCCTTCGACAAGGGCCTCGGCCGCCTTGATCGCCTCAATCCGGTCGCCGTTGACGCGGTTTTGCATGTCTTCGACGATGCCGAGGGCCGGGTCCTTGCCCTTGCGGATGGCGGCTGCGGCAAGGGATGCGACGCGCTCGCGGGCTGCCAGCAGGTCGTCGCCGGTTTCACCCTTGTCGCGTTTGTACGACCGTGGCGGCGCGCGTAGTGTGTCAAGGGTCGCGGTCGGAAAGCTTTTCCACTGCAGGATCTCGGTCCAATAGCGTTCGTCTACAATAACTCCGGCGACGGCCTCGCTCAGCCCGGCCGGCAGGTTTGCCGACGTCAGGAAGGCCGTTGGCGCAAAGATGACCTCCGCCTCCCCGATTTTCGCCCTGGCCGCAATGACCGGGCAAACGTTGTAGTGCTTGCAGAGCTTTTCCTCGCTCTCCCCGACCGCGTCCTGCACAGTGGCCTTGCATAGCCCGGCGCTGCTTATCCCCGCCTTGACCAGAATGCGTTGCTCCTCCGCGCGTAGGCAACCGCCACGCTCCTTCCCCTCCAGGATCAGGTACCGCGTCCCCTCTGGCAGGTCGCGGGCTGCCGCCTCAGCATTTTTCCGGAAGACCGCCTTGGCGCCGCGCCGAGACCCCTGGAAGCGCGTGACGTTCTCATGAATGTTTTCGTACGACGGTTGCAGGAAGAGCATCGCGCCGCCAATGGGACCGTTCTCAATTAAGTCGTCGGTTGTGACCTTGACGCCCGTCGAGGACTTGCCTGATCCGGTCGGGCTACGCATCAGCCAGACCGGTCGCACCGGGGCTTCCTTTCCAAGTTTCCGGTCCTCGCGGACCATGCGATAGAATCCTTTGAACGCGTCCACGACGGCGGCTCCAACCGCAATCGCCTGCTCGTCGCGCTCTACGTCGGAGATCAGGGCGCGTTGACGAGCCAGTGTCGGGTTGGCCGGCTCGAAGACCACGTCGTCGGGCAGCTTAATCCGCTTCCGGGGCAGCCAAGAGAGGTCGTCCGTCTCTTCCCGCTCGACGGAGTGAGAGACGCGGGGTACCGCACGCACTTGGCCGGTAGCCTCGTGGCGCAAGATCCCAATTGCCTTCATCTCGCCGCGAGACAACTTGGCTGCGGCGCTGTCGATGCGCTCCCGGCATCCGCGGGCGAGTTCCTGAGAGGTCCTGAATCTGTTGCCTCCTGTCGCGAAGGTCTTTTCACACTCCTCGATCAGAAAACCGGTCAGGGCGTAGCGGCCCTCTTGCGATAGAGCCATGCCCGGATTCTTGAGGACATACGTATACGCTCGTCCCTGTACAAAGCGCTCCCTCCCGGCGGTGACTAAGCCTTTAGCATTCCAGGTCACTCCGGCCATGCTTTGGCTGAGGCCGGGACGGATGAAGTCACTGATTGTCACGAGAGACGGATCGAGGGTAGACGCAGTCGCCCAAGCAACCGAATTGCGCAGATTTGGAATGATGATCCCGCTGCTGTCGACTGCAGACAGGAAGGCTTCGACTTGTGCCTGGGTGATCTGAGGCGCGTGATTGGGTCCATGCGTGTCGGGTCGACAGAGGCCAACCCATTGAAAGTGCGAGCCAGTCCTATAGTGGGCACCAAAAGCGGTGATCGGCTTACGGTCCGCGAGGATCTCAATGGCCTGGGTATCGGAGCTCCCACCAGGGCCGGCAGCATCGAGATGGTGCGAACCGTTGCGGACCGGATCAGCGGGGTTCGAGCGGTAGATCAGGACGATGCGTGGCGCGCGGCCGACGCGGCGGAATGGGGTTTTGTCAAAGTGCTCGTCGGCGAGGCGGAGGACGGTCTCCGACATCGCTGGATCGGAAATATCGATATCGACGGCCAATGCCCCGCCCGAAACCTCTCCCATGATCAAAGCGGTGTTAGCCCGGTTCCCCCGAGTGTCGCTCTGATCCCACCAGGAAAGCTCGTCCGGTGTAGGCAGCCGCTGTTGTAGAGGCTTCCATTCCAGCGCCTTTCTGGAACGTCCTGGCTGCAGGACGAGGATGGGGCCGCGACGCTCGGAGCGGGCTTGCGGGAAAAGTGACCATCCGTGGTCGACGCAGGCCGGGGCGATAATGCCAAACCGCTGTGCAGCTTCCTCCCGCTGCCGAGCATCCTCGCGTGCGCGCACTTCGGCGTCGGCGAGTTCTTTGGTACGGCGAGCGGCGTCCTCGGCGGCTCTCGCCGCTAGACTTTCGACATCACCCACCCACGCCCTCACGCTCACGACTGTGGCGTCGTGCTGGTTTAGAACAGCGATGATCTGAGGGCTGAGCTTATCCGAGGGGGCAGCGATAACTTTCACCAGGGATTGAGATTTGGACATGTGCCTCGGCTGCGGAGGCGACGGATCACTGGCTGAAACGGTGGAACGCCAATTTCGGGTCCCCGTGACTGTTTGCCAATCACGCATATTCGCCCAGCCGTGTCATCAGGATAATGGAGATAACGAAAAAATAATATGGAACATTGCGCTGGCTTTAGATCAAATTGTAAGGAGATATGCAGGCATAAACCCATACGGATGCAAGCATGCTTGCTGAGTTTCCAGCAAGCATGAGGTTTTGTAAACGGTACATATTAGCATCTTACGGACTGCAGGCGCGCATCTGGTGACTCTGCCGGCGATACTCGCTACGATTGTCGGAGCGCACGGCACCGCTGGAATACGATCCGTCGATCTCAACTTCGTCTTCAGGATGAGGGCCGGTTGCTCCGTCCGGAACATCCTCGACTACGTTGGCAACAGTGGACTACCCTCATCGTCATCGCGCTTGCCGGCGGCGCCCAGCGTTTCGGCGAGATCAATCGGACCATTCCGGGCATCTCGAAGCGGATGCTGACGCAGTGCCTCCGCAAGCTGGAGTGAAGCGGATTCATCACGCTTCAGGTGTTCGCGACCAGTCAGACTTGGCCATCAAACACCTTCCCCGCCCACAACAAGCGTATCTGAGGTGTCCGTGAAATTGGGGGAGGATCATCGCCGCCTTCCTCGGCATCGGATTTCCTCAAAATGTGTTCGAGGAGGGCAGGTAGCCGGTCAGCGGTGTCGAAAGAGCTTGTGCTGGCTTTTCAATCAGTCGTCGAACCTCGGCTGGCAAGGGTGAGGCGGATGCACGAGTGCGGCCGCCGACTGGCGAGGCGTAAAGGCGGGGATGTTACCCATCAGCTCAGCAGATGTGAGTTTTCAAGGAGTGAGGGGCGCGATTGCGCCGGCCTGGAGCGGAAGGATAAAAGCATCGAATGGTTAAGCTCAAGGGTAGGCGTCGCTTGACCTGCCACCATGAGGCAGGGCACGCCCTCGTACGATGGTATTTTGGCTACGACACTGATAAGGCAGTTGTTCTCACCGTTGAGGAGCTAATTGCCGGCCGGATGATAGAAGACCGTCAGGGCAATCTCGTGACATGCGAGGGGCTAGTTGATGGCTACGACATCATTGGGTACCCGTTCGGCCCGAGGACCATCCACAACCTTCCGCCCGGCGAACAGGATGAATTTAATCGGTGCCGCGCTATCGCCCGCGACATTGAATTCATCAACTGCTTAGCGGGCATTTATGCCGAGGCCCGCTATCGGAAAATGTCCGCTGGGGGATGCATGTTCTCAGGCGGACTGGAGGACATGAAGCACTTTCAGATATTGGTGAACGCTTGGAAGCTGCCTGACAAGGAACAGCGAGACGTTTCCGGCCTAGCTGAAGCCCGGGCCGCTGCTCTCGTGCGCTCGCCGATGGGATCGGAAGGTATTTGGAACCTAGCTAACCTTTTGATGGAGCATGGCGAAGTCGACGGCGAAATGATCGCGGCGGTATTTCGGCAAGCTTATGGCGGCCGGCAATGCGCGTATGGAGCCTGGGACGCTCACTGGCCTCCAACGCTTATCCAGATCCGAGATGGCTTCGTCCCTTAAGGGTGATTTTGGGAGCCGCTGCAATGGGCGAACCAAGCGCCTACGGAGGCAAAGAGGAATTCAAGCTTTGCCGACTTGGCAAAGATCCTGGTAAAGCATTGACGTCCGCGTCGATTGCTTGGAGCGGCGTCAGATGTTCGGGGCAAGCCAAGGCCAACGACGAAGCTCATCGGCAAGGGGATCGTGTACTACGCCAAAGAGTTTGGCGTACGCCCCCCGGTCCCGTCGAAGCAGGCACTGCTGCCCGGTTTCTGAGGGATAAAACCTTCTGCAGCTAAAACGTAGTCGATCCACCTTCACTACACATGGGGCCTGTTTTCGCAACTAAGACAGGCTCTTAGCGTTTTTAGTCGCCCGTCGAGAACTCGGCCGCGCCCCCGGCGCATGGCGTGCGACGGTACCACGTCAGCGTGGCACCTTCCTCTTGCAGGACACACCACTCGCCGAGAGGCCCGGCGCCGCCGCACCACAGATCCTGCGCCGGCGACGCCAGCGCCATCCTCCGGACCATCGAGTGATCCGAAGGATTGGTGAGGTTTTGGACGCTGCAGCTGACCTCCACGTCATCATAGGATGTCCCGGGACGGTGCCTCACAAACATGCTTGTCGTAATCGCAAACTGGCCCTTCTTCTCGCTGGCGCCCAGATGCCATTTCGGAGCCGACCACGGGCCATCCCCTGCGGCCACGGCGGTCGTGATCAGGACGAAGAGGATGACGAAGTCGCTACGCATGACGGATCTCCAGGGGATGGGGGACGGCCCAGCACGAGCCGTCCGAGGCGAAGTGGACGAGGGCGGCCGCGCGGATCGGGGCGCCATCGGGAAGCGTGAAATCTGTCGACCGGTAGGGGCAGAAGCGCACTTGCAGCGCGCCTATGGGGAGGCCGGATTCGGCGGGGACGCCCCGGGCGTAGGCGATGACCTCGCGGGCCTGCCGCAGCCGAATCCGACGCACCCCGGCGAGGGAGACGACGAACCGTACGTCCCGGAGGACGAGGGAGGGGACGTGGCCAACGACCCGATTTTTGACGCGGACGGACCAGCAGGCCCGGCTCAGGTTTCGGTAGACGTCGGGCATCGCGCGCCCTCCATCTCCTCGGCCAGGACCTCCGCCCGGGCCGCGACCGCCAGGGCCCGGTCCGGGCGGATCAGGCCGGCGGCATCGAGCCGGGCGACCCTGAGGACGTAGATCCGCGCCCGGCGTGGACGGAGCCGGCATTCCCGGCCGGGCACCCATGCCGCCCGAATCCGCGCGGCCGCCGTCGCAAGGTCACCGCGGTTCATGGCGATCCTCCGGGAGCTGGGGGAGTGCGAGCGCCAGCGTCACGGCTCTATTGGCCGCCACGAGGGCCTCGACGCCGGTCAGGACATGCTCGTCGGCGAGCCGCGTGACGTGCAGGACGTAGGCCTCCATCCCGTGCGAGACCTGCGCGTGGAGACGACCCGAGGCGCGATGCGCCCTGAGGATCTCCACCAGGTAGTCGAGGACGGGGGCGTGGGCGCGATGCTGCATGATCGCCCCCCCTAGTTGGCCTGGCCGAGGTCGCGGCCGTTGACGGCCACTTCGACGAGCTGCTGCAGGACGCGGACGCTGCCTCCGGACCAGTGCGTCCCGATCATGTCGAGTTCGTCGGGCGTTAGGTCGGGGAGCCACACCGCATCGAGGCCGCGCTCGACCCGGAGTTCGGCCACGATGGCCCGGGCCAGGACCGGGAGAGACCGCGCCGTCGGCATCGGCATCTCGAAGACCCGGAAGCGACTCAACAGGGCCGGGTCGAGGCCGTCGAGGGTGTTGGACGTGGCGACGTAGGAGACCGCAGACAGATCCACCGGGCATTCCAGGTACGGGTCCTGGTACGCCCGGGCGGTCTCACGTTCAGTCAGACCGAGAACGCCGTCGACGAGCTTGCCGTTGTCGGCGCGCGTGCCGGCGCGGGCGATCTCGTCGAGGACGATCATCACCGAGGCCGCACCTGCGCGACGGATCGCCTGGAGCGGTACGGATGCGCGCCCCGTGCTCCACATTCTGCTGGTTCCGATGAACGACGCGTCCGCGACGCCGCTGCAAGAGTAGACCGTGACGGCGAGCCCCATCTCCTCCCCGATCCGGCGGGCGAGACGCGACTTGCCCGAGCCAGGCGCCCCAACGAGCAGGAAGGGCGACAGGTAAGCGAAGGACCGCCCGGCGAGGGGCGCCAGGACCGCGTCGATGATCCTCTCGCAGTCGGGGAATTCCCTAACCAGGCGCCGCTTCACGCGCGCCAGATCGGGGACGACAACGAGCGGCAGCTTCTTGCCCGCCATCGGGGCCCATTCGGCCCTGGCCGTCGTCCCGACGCTGCCGCCGGGGCGGCCCTCGCCGCCGGTCGCGGACCCGGGCAGGTGGTCGACGGACGACAACACGAGGAGTGACGGCCCCGCCTCGGCGCGGGCGGCCTCGATGGCCCTAAGGCCGGACGCCGCCTTCGCCTCCTTCGCCCATTCAGGCTCGCGCTGCTGGAGCGAGCCCGTGAAGGCCTGCCTGCCGAGTTCGATGCATTGAAGGGCGAAACCGGATGGCATGCCGGTAGGGCGCTTGCCCTCGAAGCGCCAACTTTCGCCGGCGTAGAGACTCGCGCCGACGGCGCCGTAAAGCATGTCGTCCTCGCCGGGCTCACGCTCGCGTGCATGGCGCCATGCGAGATCGACGTACGCCAAGCGGGCTACGCCATGGCCCAGGTCGGCGAGAAGAAGCGTGACCAGATCCAGCATCTCCTGTTCCTGGCGGTCGTGGAACGAGAGATCGAGGTCGGCATCGACGGCGGACTGGACGCCGACCGTCCGCCTGAGGACGAGCCATGCCTCATGGATCGCGGTGGTGAACCGGATCTCCTTGGCGGACTGATCCGGCTTGATCGAGAGGGCGGCGATAGCCGACTTCCAGAGGGAGACGACGATCTCGTGGAAAAGCGGCGAACTCGCGCACTGCCGGATGAGCTCGTCCCGGCCGGCGGAATAGATGCCCGGAACTGTCGCGAGGATCTCCGCCTGGAGTTGGCGGGCGTGGGAATTTCGGTGAACGGGGGTGCCGAGGAGCAGCGCGCGCAGACGCGGCGCGCCCGCCCCGTTCCGGGGGAACTTTCGCATGATCGGTTTCCTGCTTCCGTAGAGGGTGCCCGGCTTGAGCCGAGGCAGTCCCGTGCGGTGGTCTTACACCGTCACCTGTTAAGCGCGGGTTACTCGTCCTCGATGGCCGGCGCGCGATGCTCGGCCCGCTGCTGCGCGAGCCACGTGACGACTCGCTTGGCCTCGGCCACCGTCTTGGCCATCTGATCATCCGTGTCGATGACGGGCGGCAGGCCGATCTCCCCGGGCTTGCGCGGCCGGCCGCCGTCACCGGCCACCGTTTTGGCGAGGCGCGCCGTCGCCAGCATGACGTCACCAAGGGCCCGGGCCCATGGAAACGCGGCCCCTTCGCCGAGCGCCCGCAGGACCGGGGCTGGCAAGCCGTAGCGCCCGATCCGGTCGCGCTGGCACGTGCGTACGTTCAGTCCGGAGACGAGGGCCAGGCTCTGGACCCATTCGGGCCCGAACAGGGCGCGGGCGGCATTCTCGACCGCGACGAGGATCTCCGCCGCAATCGCCTTCGCCTCGATCTCGCCGCCCCCTACGGTCGCGACGCGCCCATGGAAAGTGCAGGGCGCGTCGTCGAGGAGGCCGACGCAGATTCCGCCGTCGGCCGGCTGCGGCATGGGCTGGAGGACGAGGTGCATTGAAGTGGGTTCCCGCATGAGGAAGGGCGGCCCAGAAGGACCGCCCTGGAAGGTAGCACCGCGGCCGGTGCTACACGCCGGCGAAGCGGACCGACGTGACGTGACCGGTCCGATCCTGCTCGACGGCCGCGACCTCCCGGAACCCGGCGGCTCCACCCGACAGGAACTGGCCGAGCGTCACGGGGCGGGGATCGGGCGCCCGAGCAGCTTCCCGGGCGAGCTTGAGCAGGGCGGCGTCGAGGTCGCGCTCGGCCACGGCGCGAAATCCGGCGCACAGGTCGTGCTCCGAAACCTTGATCTCGTCCCAGACGCCAGCCGAGTTGCGATAGATGACCCGCTTACCCTTGAGCGTCCCGAGGCACTCGACCAGGTCCTCGATGACCCTATCGACATCGTTCGTGACGGAGCGGCCGCCGAGGTCGAGGTCGGTGACGCAGACGACGTCGCCGCGGATCTCGAACGTGTAGCTGGAGCGCTCATTGCCGAAGAGGTCCTGCTGGCGGCCGTCGACCTCGCGGAGCTTGGAGGTGACCCGGCAGACGGGTCCGACGCCGAGCTCGACGCTCATCGGGTCGGAGAGGGGCTTGCCGCATATCCGGCAGGCGTCGTTCGTGATGGTGGCCATGGTGTGCGGTTTCCTGCGTCCTGGTTGCGAGGGCCGGCTCCTGCCGTGCCGCTCGGGAGATCGGCGCTCCCCGCTCCCCCGGTATCGCACCCCGGGGGAGAAGGTAGCGTCGACGTGATCAGATGCCGGCGATGACGAGGTCGGCTTTGGCTTTCTCCGGGAGCAGCCCGAAACCGGCGAGCGCGGTGTAGACGACGGCGTGCTTGGTCTTCGGCGTCAGGTTGATCCGGTTGATCTCACGGGTCTTAGGATGGACGTCCTCGTTGCCGGCGTGCGTGGCGACCCAGCCCTTCGCGCTGCGCTTAAGGCTGAAAGAGGTGACGGTCTTCTTGTAGCCGTAGCTCGCCGCGGACGGACCTGCATCGCGGAACTGATACGTGCATCCGGGCCGGCTGGAGATGGCGACGCCGGCCTTTTCCAAGCGACGCTCAGCCTTCGAGGCGGCGTCAATCAATTCGATAGCCGCAGGGAAAACACGGCTGCGGCCTCGCAGGGCGCTCAGCGCCTCTGCGACCGCAGCATAGTTCGCCTCGTCAAGGAGGATTGACGAAAGGCCTGAAGTCTTTGCAGCCATGATGCGGTTTCCTGCGTCCGGTTTTATGGAGGCCGGGTCATCCGCGCCGTCCATGTCCGATATAATAGGACAGAGTTTATCTTTTGCAAGGCCCACGACGAAGGCCCCGGCGATGCCAGGGCCTGTCGTGGGTGTGCCCCCTCGGGGAGGGGAAATGCGGTGGTCAATTCCCACCCGAGGGTAGGCGAATTAACCCCCTGAGCGGGGGAAAGGGTCGCCCCGAAAGCGTAGGGGGACTATCTGGTCTGCCCCCCGAGCTGCGGGGGAACTCGGGCCACCTGACAGGCGGACTCGCACACCACGAGTTGCCCCCGTCGCCGGGGATGTCCGTGATGAAAAAGGTTGTTTCGTTCGCTGTCAACGGGGTCGTCCGCCCCGAATCGACAGATCGGTGTATTTTCTGGGGAGAGCCCAAATGAGGGCTGCGGCCGCACCACGAAGGACGTCTGATCATGGCGGGCAGGACCTGGCTGAAGCCCCACTACGTCGCGACGGACTATGACCCGGTCACCAAGGAACTGCTGCCCGGTTCCATGGCGCCCGGCATGTACGTCGAAGACGAGCAGACGTTCGACTAGATCCTCGCAGATCCCAAGGTCGGCCGGATCGAGCGGGCCTTCAACGCCCCCGCCGATAGAAGCCGTCCCCGGGCATGGCCGCCCGTAAAGGTCGCGGGCATCCGGCTCCGGGTCGCCACCCAGGCCGAGCTCGCGGGTCCTGCGCGGCGTGACGACCACGACGCCCCCGCCGCCGGCCGAGGGCCTGTCGCCCGCCGAGATCTCAACGTGGGGCAAGATCGCCGACCGAATTCGGCGCGGGAAAGTCACCCCGAACGCGATGCGGATTCCGCCTGGCATCAACCAGGCGCTCAAGCGCGCCGCGGCATCAAAGAGGTCCTGATGGCGGTGTTCGAGTGGACCGACACCTGTAGGATCGCGGATGCGGCGAAACGGTCTTGAGGCGGGCCCCTACCGCCTTGGAGCGCCCACGCCGCCCTCCCAGGGGCGCGTGTAGCAGGGATCGCCCTGGCCCCCACACGGCCGGTTTCTCAACTCCACCTGGCAGGGCCTGCCGGAGCTACCGCACGGCGCCTCCGTCGGGATGTAGCCCATCATCTGCGTGATCTCGGCGTGGGCGCCCCGCTCCTGCACGAACAGCATGACGAGGAGAAGCGCGATCACGGTGAGGATCGCGTTCATGTAGAGCCCCTGGTAGGCGCGTGCGTATTCGAGGAAAGCCTTCGTCGCGCGTGCCGTCTTCGGTGTCATGCCAATCCTTCGGTGCTGCTGGTGCAGAATGAAAAGGGTTGAGTGATTAAGGCTTGGCCGCCGCGACGAGGCGCTCCCACCGTTCGACGGACGCGGGAGCCGCCTCGATGGCTATGAGGCGCTCACGGATACGGGAGACGGCTTCGATGGCTCCGTCCGGAGAAGGGATCAGGCCCCAGAACAGGCATTCACTCACCAGCATCGGCCACTGCGGGTAGAGTGTCATCCCCAACCCTAGGCTGTGGGCCCAGGCCATGAGCGCCTTGACGTCGATCGGTTGCTGCGCCTCAGCGACCATCACGTAAGCGGTCTCGCGAACGGCGAAGTCGAGGCACTTCCGGCCGAAGATCTGGATGTCGGTCACCGTGACGGGTTTGTCCTTGACCTCGAACGCCCGCTCGATCTCGTCGCTGCCCGCGTCGGCCAGGACGCAGACGTCACCGGGATATCGCCGGGACGGCGAGTTGATCCTGTCGGTCACAATGCGGTCGGTGCCGAAGGCGACGTCCAGCAGGCCTGCGACGATGGCCTGGGCGCGTTTGCCGCCTTCGGAATCCTCGGCCACGAAGCGGAGCACGGCCACGATGAGTTCCTCCCCGGACAGCGCGCCGGCGCCGGCGGCCGGGGCGTACCGAGGGGCGTGTCTCATCCTGACCGAGACGAAGGCCCGCAGGGCGTCGCGTGCGCCTGCCTCGTCCATGCCCTCGATCTCGCGCACGAGGCTCATCATAAAGTCGAAGGCAGGCTTGGCGTTGCCGCGAACCGGGGTGTCGTCGCCGAGATAGGTCATGCGGAAATAAGGTTGGTTGTTGAGGGGTTGCGGACCGGTCGCCCCGAGGTGGATGCCCAACTCGGCGGCCACGGGCACCAGCACCTTCTCGGACAGCGTCCTGGCAGAGAAGGCGTTCGGCGCATCCGACCCGGCATGTGCCGGCTTGATCCACTTCACGTCGGCGCGCCGGTCGACGGAGCGCGCCAGCAGGATCGTACCGAGGAACGCGATGTGGGTAATCGCCTTGCCGCGTATGCACAGTTCCGAGAGTCTTTCGACCCTGGCGCACCATGTCGCCGGCCCCAGGTCGGTAGGGATCTTTGCCGCCTCCACCCTCAGGATGCGGTCGGCCTTGGCATGATCGATGGAGAGCAAATGCGTCCGCCTCGCTGTGGATGAGGAATGCCAAATCGGCGAATAGCACTCCTGGGCGGGGACCAGCTACGCTACGGTCGCGGTCATGCTCAAAACGATATCTCTCTTCAGCGGCATCGGCGGCCTGGATTTCGGATTCGAGGAAGCCGGTTTCGAGACGCGCGTCGCCCTCGAACTCGACAAGTTCGCCTGTCGCACGATGCGGCTGAACCGCCCGTCCTGGGAAGTGATCGAAGGTGACGTGAATGCAGTGCCGTCCTCCGTCATCCTAGAGAAAGGTCGGCTTTCGGTAGGAGAAGCGGACGTCCTGATCGGCGGGCCTCCATGCCAACCCTTCTCGAAGTCGAGCTACTGGGTCCGTGGTGACAGCCTGCGCCTGGACGACCCGCGCGCCGATACCCTGGCGGGCTATCTCCGTGTGCTGCGCGATACCCAACCGAAGGCGTTCCTCTTGGAGAACGTCGGCGGCCTCGCCTACGAAGGTAAGGACGAGGGACTGCAGGTCCTTCTCGACGGCATCCGTCAGGTGAACCAGGCGACCGGCACGCGCTACGAACCTGCGTGGCGGGTCGTCCGCTGCGCGGAGTACGGCGTCCCCCAGATCCGTGAGCGGGTGTTCCTTGTCGGGGCCAGGGATGGACGCCAGTTTCGGTTCCCCGAGCCTACGCATGGAGAGGCCGTGGGGGACATGTTCTCTCCCACACGCGAGCCCTTCATGACCGCCTGGGATGCGCTCGGCGACATCGCGGAGCCGAACAGCCTTGATGGCCTTAGGATCGGGGGCAAGTGGGGCGAACTGTTGCCCACGATTCCGGAGGGGCAGAACTACCTTTGGCACACGCCTCGCGGCGGCGGCATGCCCCTCTTCGGATGGAGGACGAGGTACTGGAGCTTCTTGCTGAAGCTCTCGAAGCGCCTGCCATCGTGGACCGTACAGGCCCAGCCTGGCTCGGCCATCGGACCGTTCCACTGGAAGAACAGACGCATGACGTTCCATGAGATGTGCGCGATCCAGACCTTCCCGAAGGGACTGATCATGCACGAGGGCCGGACGGAGATGCAGCGGATGCTCGGCAACGCCGTGCCGTCCCTGATAGCGGAGATTCTGGCGCGTGAGATCCGTAAGCAGATCCTTGACGTTCCGGCGAAAGGCAGGCTCGCCCTGAAGCCGAAGCGCAAGGAATTCGTACCACCGCCCGAGCGGCTAGCGCCGGTTCCAGACAGGTATCATGAACTTGTAGCGAACCATGCTGAGCATCCAGGCACCGGCAAAGGACGCAATGCCTCGAAGAGGGTGCAGGCCGCCGAGTAGAGTGATATACTGGGCTGACCGCCTAGCAATCGCGGAGCGACCTCGAAATTCTTCCACCAAGGCAGGCCTCCGACGCTGGCACATCCGGGCGACCTGCTCGCGGTGTAAAGCCCGCCTCGAATTCCTGCCCGAGGAGGGCCGATCGGGGGAGGACCCCGATGACCAACGCTCCGTCGGGCTCGTCGTGGTGTGGTGCCCCGAATGCGGGGGTGAGGTCGTCGGCCGGGAAAGGCGTTAGATCCGCGGTGGCCGCCGGTGCATGCCGAGCGTCGGGATCGGCGGCTGCTCGGGACGAGGATAGAACATGGCCCAATTGATATGGGCCCTGGGGACTCTCTGGTCGGCCTTGAGCAATTCGTCCCGCCGCCGGTTCAACGCCTCGACAGCCTGTGAGGCCGCTTCCTCTTCCGCGAGGCTGACGTGAGGGCCAAACAGAAACTCCTCGCTGATGCCGGAGGCCTCCTCGAACAGCGCGAGGAGATGGGTGTACTGACCCTTCACCATGCACATGCCATCCAGGACGTCCGGCCAGCGGTCGTAGATGTCATCCGTCCGGTACTCGGCGAGGTCCTCTATGAACTCGCACATGTCGTCCACGCCGGGCACCTCATCCAACCCCATGCCGGTCGACAAGCGGGCGTTGCCTAGCGTGTCATGCCAGAAGCTTGGTTCCGGGTGATAGGTGCTCGCGCGGGTCATGCTCTCGGCCAGCTTCGCCCGCTCACCCGGCGTGAGACGGCTGAAGATGTAATCGCCGACTAGCCGAGGGTTCTCATCGTCCTCCTGCCAGGACGGATGAGGCATCAGGTCGAGAGCCTCGTCTAGACGTTGCAATTCCTGCTCGTGAGACAGCTTGCGGCCGGGCTCCGGGTAGAACAGTTCGAGGTCGGCGTGCGCCATGGGGAAAGCGTACCCGTGCCTGAGATTGACGTCCCTCCTCGTATTGAGCTTGCCGACGGCCTCACGCACCAGTGCCTCTTCCTCCGGGGTCTGAGGCCCTCCGAACCTGGCGCCGCCGAACAGGACGTCGTCGGAAATCCCCGAGGCCATCTCGAACAGGGCGCCTATGCGCGCGTCGTCTCCCTTGCCCCCCTCGGACAGGCCACTCAGGATCGAAGCCCATAGGTCGCAATGCGGCTCCGTCCTGACGGCGGCGAGGCGTTCAAGGACGTCCCGCATCTCATCGTCTGTCGGAGGCTCATGGCAGCCGACGCCCACGCCCAGGTTTCCGAGGTCGCGATACCACTCGTTATTGAGTTCGGCATTGTCCTCGCCGCACGCCAGCATGTTCCTGCTGAGGGCGGCGCGATCCGCGAGGGTCATGTTGTCGAACACGTAGGTGCCCGCCAGCCGGGGCGCCGTCTCCGTCGCGAGCCATGACGGATGCGGGGCCCGCTCGAAGGCCCTGTGCAGCCGTCGCAACTGACGAGAGAGCCTGGCCCGACGAGGGTCCTTCGTCAGGCTGATGCCGTTGGGCGGGGCGGGGGCGGGGCGGGGATTGTCTACCATTCTCCTCAAATACCGAGGGACCATTACGTAGAGGTAAGAACCTAGGGTTACCCAGAATGGAATCCGTTCTGGAGGCCATCACAGTGAACGACACCGAAATTCCCGACTCGGCGTGGCTCGCCAAGCTGCTGGAGAGCAGCCGTCTCGGTGGCGATCCCGAGCGTGATCATGCTGGCGTCGACGCGGTGTTCGCGGTCTGGCTGACGGGTGACGACCAGGAAACCGTGAACGCGCGCATGGTCCGCGGCCGGGCCATCGTCCCGGGCAGGCCGGGGATCTCGATGTCGGCCGAGGCGGTCACGGAGGCCGCGCAGGCCATCGACTTGCAGCTTGAGATCGGCGACGCGATGGATGACCGCCCGTCGGTGCCGGCCCCGTGGCGGGCGTTCTTCGCCGAGGCGGGATGAGGGCGGGCCCGGATCAGGCCGACCTGATCTCCGGCGCCGGCTTCGAGGCCTTCGGCTTGCGCGCCTCCGTCATGACGGCGTGCAGGGCCTCCCGATCAGGAAGCACCGCCGCGGCGGCCGCCTGCTCCACGTGCTCCCGCCATGGGTCGAGGACGGCGCTCTTCTTCGCCAGGCGCCGGGCGCGGGAGTAGGCACTCTCGGTCACATCGTCAGACGCATGGCCTTCGTTGTGGTCGAGGATCAACTTCACCTCGGCCAGCGTGAACCCGAGATCCTCCTGCCCGTGGGTGGTGATGGCCCGGCGCAGGTCGTGCGGCGAGGCATCGACGCCGGGCATGATCCGGACGGCGTGGTTCAGCACGGACTCGTTGACGTGGCTCACCTCATCCCCGGCCTTCTGGGGACGCAGGCCCGGGAACAGCCATCGGGAATCCGTCGGCATCTCCAGCATCCGCTCGACGGCGGCCCGGGCGGCGCCGGCCAGCGGCAGGTCGTGGGTGCGGTTATCGCCCCGCTTGCGCGCCGTCTTCCGGAACGCCGGCGGGATGCGCCAGACCATGACCCCGTCCTCGATGGCGAAGTCTCGCCGCCGGGCCGAGACGATGGTGCGCCGGCGCTGGGCCGTCAGGACCATGAGCTCGACGGCGGCCGCGACGACGGGATGGAGGATGCCGGCCTGGGCGATGGCGAGGATGCGCCCGACCTCGGCGACGGGCGGGACATAGCTGCCCGGGCCGTCGTCGTCCTCATCCTCGTTCTCGCGCCGAGACCGCTCGGGCGGCTTGAGCGCGGCCATGATGCCGGGCTTCACCGCGGTCTCGCGCTGGTTCTCCTCCAGGGCGAGGAACGTCCACATGGGCCGGATGACGGATGCCAGGTGCTCGGCATGCCGCTCCCGGCCGGTCCGGTGCATCGCGGCAACGACGCGGGCCATGGTCCCGAGGTCGAGGGTCCAGGCCTTCTGGTGCTCGAAGGGCTTGAGCTCGGCCACCGTAAGCATCTTGCGGTAGTCGACCCAAGTCGCCTCGCGCCGTGTCCGCTTCACCTCGTCGAGGAATCGGTCGCGGGCCTCGGCGAACGTCCAGCGTCCGTCGGCATCCAGCCGGGCGGAGATCTCCGCCACGGTCTCGCGCTTCTCCTCGACCGGGGGAGGCGGCTCGACCATGCCGGTCCGGACGAACTCGCGCTGCAGCCAGCGGTCGTCGACCTGGCTGTTCCGGTCCCGCACCTGCTCCATGGCCGCGCCGGCCAGCTTGCGAGCCTGGGTCAGCGTGAGGAAGTCGACGGAGCCGAGGGTCAACCTGATCGTCTTGGTCGCCACCTCGGTCCGCCATGCCCACACGGCCCCGCGGCGGCCGACACGCAGGACGAGGCCCGTCTTGCCGTCGTTGACGTCGTACGCCTTCGCCCCGGCCGGCAGCGGCTTCCTCGCCGTCTTCACGTGGGCCTCGGTGATCGGCATGGGGAACGGCTCGCGAACTCGGACGGGTCTCGGACGGGATTCTGTCGCGGCGAGAAGCCGAATGCGCAAGCGGACTTAGCTGTCTTGGTGAACGGATCGTGGGAAGAGAACCGGGTTTTACTTCCATATCCCCTTGGAACGGCAGACTTTTCAGGCTACCTCAGTCCCCTGTGGAATCCCGGGCGGGGCGGGATGCTTGGTAACAGGGAAGCGGAATCATAATCCTCGTGTCGGGGGTTCGAGTCCCTCTCCCGCTACCAATATTCTCAACGACTTAGACGCGAAGCCCTGGCCTGGACGCCGGGGCTTTTTCGTTCCGGGGCGGATTTGGGGCGGCACCTCGGGTTTCCCTCGACGCCCAGGGAAGCCCGCCAGAGGCCCTCTCTGAATTCCCGTGGATGATTCCCCATCCCGGAAACCGCCTCGGAACGCCTCCGACCCGTCTCTCCCAGGCTCCTGTGGACGGCCGGCGCTTTGCGCCCGCCCACGTCATTGACAGGGCCGGTGATCCCGCCCGGGATCAGGACGCCAGCCTGACCGGCCGAGCCCGCCGCCGGTCCCGACCCAGCGCCTTCGCCAGGTCCGCCGGCCGCTCGGCCTTGACGAAGCCGCGCCCGCGCCGGTCCGGAGACACCGCCTGCCACATGTCCTCCGCCAGGGCCCGCAGGATCGCGTCGCGCTCCTCGCCTGGGCCTGCATCCAGGATGTCGTCGAATCCGTGCATTGCCAACCTCCGCTGTAGGAACAGATAGAGAACAAAGTTAAGCCAGCAAGCCCCTTGTGAATACCGCAAAATGCGGTATATTGAGATCAGCCACCCGGGGCGATCCGGGCCAACGATGGAACCCAGCCATGCGCAAGCTCACCACCGCCGACGTCCTCTGCAGCGAGACCGTTGGATACTTCCTCAACGAAGTCCGCACGCCTGCCGAGTTCGAGTCCGTGCTCGATCAGATCAGCGACCTGTCCGCCCCCGCCGAGGCGTCGAAGGTCGACCTCGACTACCTTGGCCCCGATTCGATTTCCGTCCTCGGCGACGGCTCCGTCCTGTGCTGGGGCGCCGAGTACCTGATCGACCAGAAGTTTCAGCGCGACCTGGTCGTCTACACCAGCGCCGAGAAATGGCGTTCCGTCCTGTCCGCCGAGACCCAGGCCGAAATCGAGCGGGCCGCCACTGTCGACAAGGACTGAACCCGAAACACGGACACCCACGGCCGGGGCGAGAGCCCCGGCTTTTCGCGTCGGAGGGGACACGACATGGCCTGGACCGTCAGACTGCGCGCCCACGGGGACGGGCGCATCCTGGAGAACGCCACGTTCACGACCCCGAGCGCGGCCATGGAAGCGTACCGGCTCCTGCTAGACCGCGAGGATCTGGTGGGCCAGCCGCTGGCCGCGGTGTTCAAGCCGCCGCGCGGCGCGGTTGACGACGGCAACATCGCGACCTGGTTCAGCAGGTTCGACCGGGAGCTTGGCGAAGGTCGCATCGCCGGCGACGACGACCGGCTCGACCCTTGGGCCGACGCGAACGCCACGAGCTCGGCGCTTAACGAACGCGCGCCCCGGGCGCCGGCCGCCGTCGACTGGGAGGCGGACGCGCGCCCGTTCTCCGACTGCCTCAAGGTATGGGCCAAGGCCCGGGGCGGCCGGGACGCCGCGGCGGCCGCGCTGCGGGTGAGCCGCAAGACCTTCGACGGCTGGTGCGACGGGCGTAGCGCAGCCCAAGAGGCCATGGCGCGCCGGCTCATGACGCTGATCGACCGGCAGTGACCATCTCGGCATCCAGAACGAGAACTGGATGTCGAAATGGTCAGTTTCCCACCTTCTTCACCCGGTCGACGGGTTGGGTGAAGAAGGTGGGAAAACCGCCAGGCCGCCCCGGCCAGGGTCCTGTTAACCCGGCCCGTGCTACCACACCGATTCCGCCGACCCGGAGAGACCCGTGAAACCGATAGCCACGCCCCCCGCCGAGATCCCACACCCCGGGGCGTGACGCCGTGCGCGCAGCCCCTCACGGAGGCTGCCCCGATGACCACCTTCTTCACCGCTGACACGCATTTTTTCCACGCCGGCGTCCTGCGCATGAGCGCGCGCCCGTTCGCCGACGTCGCCGAGCACGACGAGATGCTGATCGCCGCCTGGAACGCCGTCGTCGCCCCCAGGGACGAAGTCTGGCATCTGGGCGACTTCGGGATGGGCGGCACGCCCGACCGGTACGCCGCCGTGTTCAAGCGGCTCCGGGGACGCAAGTACCTCGTGCGCGGGAATCACGATAAGACCAAGACGACCTCGCTGCCGTGGCACGAGCAGCACGAGCTCGTCTCTCGCAAGATCGAGGGGCAGCGGGTGATCATGTGCCACTACCCGATGCGGGCCTGGGTGGGTGCCTGGAGGGGGAGCATCAGCCTGTTCGGGCACACCCACGGCCTCCTGCCTGACACCTCGCAGTCATGCGACGTCGGGGTCGACCGGTGGTCGTATGCCCCGGTCACCCTGGAGCAGATCCGAGAGCGCCTCGCCGCGACGCCGGACTTGCCCGAGGAGCGGGTGCGCGGCGCCGCGCTGGAGGCCGAGGACGACGGCGAGGGCTAGGAGCCGTTGGCAGCCCTGTCCTTCGTGAGCCGGACCGCCTCGTGGATCTCCGCGGCGATCTCGGGATCGTCGGGGCGGTCGTAGGCCCGTGCGCCGAGATCCCGCACGGTCGTCATCATGTGCGGCACGAGCCATTGCTTCAGGCGGTCATGCGCGCGCCGGTCGACCCGGGCGAGCTCTTGCCGGTACTCTTTCGCGACGATGCTGTCCCCGTAGGCCAGGTGCCACAGGCTGACGAAGACGTCGTCCAGCGCGATCAGCGGAAGTACCCGCTTCGCTCGCGAGGGGTCCGAGATGTCGGCGAAGTCTCGGCCGCGAACGATAGAGAAATCGAAGCGCTTGTTGTCCGGTGCCTTTTGGATTGCGACGATGACGTCGGCGAACTTGACGCGCTTCTTCAGCACGGCCAGTTGCCCCTGCCTCGGGATCGTCTTCATCTCCTTCATGTCGCTCAGGGCGCGCTTGAGCAGGTTGTTAAGCCACTCTTCATCCTTCGCGGTCGCCTCAAATGTATTTGCCACAACGTTCACCCGGTGGGCTTGATGCCCTATGCGCAGAGGAAGCCATAGTAGAGGTGTGCCGTCATCAAGAGTCGAACTCTTTCCTTAACGCTCAGTCCGCCCCGTGGACGCCGTGCCACTCCACCAGCAGGATCGCCCGGCTCCACACTCGGCGGTGGGCGTCGTCGTCGTCGGGGATGGTTCGGACCGCGGCGGCCTGGGCGCGCCCGTCCCGGGCGAGGAGCGCCGCGACGAGGGCGTCCACGATGAGCGTCTCGGCGCGCCACCGGGCGAGGTCAAGCGGCGACATCCTCGGCCTTCCCGTGGCAGGCGGTGCAGATCATCTCCGTGGCCCAGCCGCAGCCGTCCCCGCAGGCGTCCTCCTGACTGCAACCGCAGGCGTGGCAGACCGGCCCGATCACCTCGGGCAGCCGAAATACCTCGGTGAAGTCCGACCCGTGCTGCGCCGGCTCCACCCAGTGGTGATCCTCTAGGATGTTGGCGTCGAGGACGGTCTCCAGCAGCGCCCCAAGGGCGAGCCGCTCCGCCTCGTAGCCGGCGCGCGATGCCGGGTCCGGAGCGTGCTCGGCGATGCCGCGGGCGACGACGAGATCGAGCGCGGCCCGTCCGACGAGCTCCTGCTGGTCCCGGGTCAGGGAAGCCCAGGCCGCGGTGGAATCGAAGCGCAGGGCGGCGATGTTGGTGGGCTCAACCATGGTCGGCATCCTCCGATTCCGGGGCGGCCTTGACGACGACGGCGTCCACGTCCGGATCGAGGGCCGCCGCGAGGAACAGCAGCGTCAGGAACGCCAGGAAGGTCGCCGACCCCCACACCGCAGTTACGAAAAGCGCCCGAAGCAATGTGTCGGCGCGGCCGTCGATCAGGAAGCCGATGGTGACGATGGCGGCGGCCGAGACGGCGGCCCGCCCGGGGCCGCCACCGATGAGGTTGACGAGGGACCGCATCAGGTAGCCCTCCTGACCGGGGAGACGTCACCTTTGGCGAATCGCGGCATTTCCTTCAGCAGGAATTGCATCAGCGCTGCGCGGGCGTCGGGCGTGCCATGCAGGTACAGGCTGTCCTCGCCCAGTTTGATGACGATCTCGGGCTCGCGCTCCGCCTTCACGGCAGCCTCGCCCTTCTTCACGAGGTCGAGCACGCGCTCGACGGTGTCGGGGTCCCCGGAGAGGGTCCAGCAATCGCCGTCCTCGTCGAAGGTCATGTGCTCAGTGCGGCGCTCCTTCTCGTTGTCGATGGGCGCCACGACGTCCCGCAGGGCGCGGACCTCCTCCACGATCTGGTCGATCTCGAACGAGTAGCTGGGCCCGTGCAGGATGGTGACGATGTTGCGGAGGCCGTCTTCCCAGCGCCCCTCGTAGCGCTTGAGATCGGCGAGCGAAGCCGCCTCGGGCAACTCGGGCGGCCGGCACTCGCGCACCAGGACCTCGTAGGGCCCGATGGCGAAGTGGTACGGCGCCGGCTCGTCAGGAGCCAGGAAGCGCTTCTGCTGCCAACTGAAGGCGACCCAGCGTGTCCGGTCGGCGCGTTCGGGATGCCTTTCATCAGCGGCGACCTTCGCGGCTCGGGTCACCATCGCCACGCTGACTCCATCGACGCACGCGACGGAGAGGGAGCGGAACTCCGGCCAGCCGACCCGTACCGAGTAGAGCGCCTGGATCGGCTCGGCTGGCGCGGCCTGCTCGGTGGGTTGGTTGGTCCGAACCTCCACCCGCCCGTCGGCATGGGTAGTCCTCGTCTCCATGATGATCCCGGGGCCTTCGGCGGGCTTGCGCACGATCTCGAACCCGGCTGTGCCGAGGGCTTCGATCAAGTTGCCGGACACGTAATATGGGAGGGCCTTGTCGGCCTTGCCCCGCTCATAGGCTGACCACAGTGCGTCGTCGATGATGGGCTGGTACTCGCGCCGCATGGGACGCTCCTCTCTGGTGGGAGTTGCCGGGAATCGGTGGGCGCCCCTGTCGCCGGGCGCGCGACGGAGGCGTCAGATGTCGGCGAAGGCCGCCAGGTCCTCGGGAGCGATGACCTGCTCCTCGGCCTTGCGGCGCGCGGCCTCGATGCTGACGGTGGGGACGATGAGACGGAGCGAAACGACCCACTCTTTCTGCTTCGCGTCGCTCCACTCGGTGTAGGCATCGAGCAGCAGTTCACGGACCTCCCGCAGGGTCACGTCGCTGGCGAGGTCTACTAGGAAGGCACCGAGGAACCGGTGGAGCTCATCCGGGATGGGGCCGTCGAGATCCGCCTCGATCAGCAGGTCGATCAGCGGGGCTGCCTGCCGCCTCGTCTCCGCGGCCCGCTTGCGCGCCAGGGTCGCCCGCAGCCGCATGACCCTCGACCGGCGGACGTTCATCGCAACCTGCTCAGCTGCCGGCAGCCCGCGGACGCGCACGGCTTTGCCGGCAATGATCTCGTAGACCGGCTCTCGGTCGAGGAGACGGTAGCCGGGCTCGCCGCCGGGCCCGACGGATTCCTCCAGGATGCCCAGGTGGGTACCCCACCCGATGAGGTTGCCGACGTAGTCGAGGGCGAACTCCCCGCTCCATCCCCGCGGACCCCGAGCGACGTCGGCGCACTGCCGCAGGGCGGAGTAGGCGATCCAGTCGCGATCCACGCCGTAGAGCTTGAGGAGCGCGAGGTTGACCTCGGCCGGGTAGTGCTTCCGGTCCTGGCCGTAGCCCCGGCGCGCGATGGCGGCGTCTAGAACTACGTCCATGGTCACGCCGAGCAGGTGGGAATAGTCGGGCTGCGGGCGGTAGTAGTTGCGCCGGGGCATGCCGGCCTCCTCAGGCGACGAGGCGAAGGGCGGGCGCCGGAACGACCGTGGCGGCCCACAGCGTCACGCCCTCCTCGCGCGTGATCGAGCGGACGCGCCAGCGCTCGGGCCGCCCCCGGTAGAGCGTCTCGATGACGTGGCCGGCCTCGATGGCAGCACCGCCGAGACCGTGGACAGTGTGCTCGATGGCGCCGCTGGAGAATCCCTCGCAGACGACGGAAAAATCACGGTTCTCGCGGTGGATCACGGCTGGCTCCTGCGCTGGGGGACACGGGGGAGGCTGGACGGCATCGGCTTCTCGCCGTGGCTCTCGGCCAGCGCGCCTGCGAGGCGTTCGACACTCATCTTCGAGGTCTCCAGCAGCAGCCGGCTGACGCTGTCCGAGACCCGGAGGAGCGCGAGTTTCAGGTCCGGGTCGGTGAGCTCGTCGATCCGGCGGTCGACCGCGGCCCGGACGGTGACGAGGCGCTTGCGGGTCTCGGCGGCATCGAGGCGTGCGAGGCCGGTGACGAACTCGGAGCGGACGCTGGTCATGCTGCCCTCCGGCGTCGCGTCTCGTAGGCTCGGCGCCCGGATTCGCTCCGGTCGACCCGGGGGGCTGGGGTGCCGTTCTCGCGCAGCACCCGGTGGACCACTGCGACGGTGACGCCGACCTCGGCGGCCGCGTGGCTGACGCAGCCGAGGCGGGCGACGGCGGCGATCACGGCGGCATCCTGCTCTGGGGTCGTCGACCGGGCGTACGACGACCGGGACGGCTGGCCGGCGCGGCTCCGCAGGATGGAGCGCCCCTCCTGCGCGAGCTTCCGCAAGATCGACGGGGAGCACCAGAACCAGCGCTCGTCGGCAGCGTCGGGACCGTAGCCGTCCGCGATCTGGGCGACGCACTCGGGCCGCGGCCGGATGAAGACTTCCTGTTCGAGGGGGCGGCCCTGCGTCACGACACGGCCTCCGGCTGGCGCGGCACGTAGACGACGTCGCGTGCCAGGCCGAGCCCCCGCAGGATCGAATCCCCGGGTGCCCGGCGGCCCTTCAGGACGTCCGTCACGTACTGGGGCGACACCCCGTTCGCTGACGCCCACTTCGCCCTCGTGCCTGAGGCCATGCACTCCGCCAGCAGCAGTCGCACCACGGCTTCGTCGCGGAGGACTACTGGTTGTTCGAGGCTTTCGTCAGCCGCCATGGCGGTCTCCTGTCGGTGGTCCAGGAGGAAGGTAACAGCGATCCGCTTATCCGCTAGATGTGTAACGGATGATCAGGGAATATTTTTGCGAGGTCGATTTATTCTACTTTCAATAATAAATCTGGGGCCTTGTGGCGCCAGGAAATCGTGGCAATCTACTCGGGTAAGCTGAAATGCGGAGTGCCCGATGCTCACCCTGATCCTGTTCGTCATCACCCTTGGGGTCGTCTGCGCCTCGGCCTACGCGGCGGCCCAGCGCCCGCTGCCCCTCGTCGAGGCCCTGCCCGTGGGTGCCCTTGGCCTGTCCTGGCGCCGCGTCGGCGAGCGCCGGACGCAGAACGGCCCCAAGACCTTGTGGCTGGCCGACGCCGGCGATGAGGCCGTATTCTCCAGGCTCTACCGGGCGGACCGGGACGGCATGCGCGAGTTGGGCTTCTCGTGGGGCGGCGAACGCCCCGGCGAGTACGACAAGCCCGTGTGCTGGGAGCCCGTCCCGGCGCCGAGCAACGACCGATTCGCGGCCGCCTTCGCCCGGGCCGATGGCATCGCAGGCGAGGAGCAGGCCCGCCGTGCCGAGGCCGAGGCTGAACGCCGGGCCCGGGTGGCGGAGAACCTCGCGCGCCTGTGAGCGCAGGAAGGTGAGGAGCGCCTCGCCGCGGTCGCCCTCCTGCGCAAGCGGATCGCGGACCTGCCGTGGGCGTGGACGCGGGGGCAGCGGGAGAAGGCCCGGGCCATCTTCGCCGAGGGCGATCAGCCGTCCGACAAGGCGGCCAAAGCAGCGAAGCACCTCGTCCGGACGTGCGACGAGATGGTCGCCCGCGTCACGGAGCGGGCGCAGACGGAGAAGAAGGAGCAGTGGTGGGCGCTGGCCGCGAATCCGTCGATCCAGTCCCTCGTCCACGTCGCGACGAAGTTGCTCAGCGAACTCGACGAGGACTGGGCCACGGTCGAGAACTCCGCCGGCTGGAGCAAGGCCCACACCGCCATCGGGCATGTCCTCTCCAGCCTGCCGCGGCTCGGCCAGTGCGAGGCGTCCCAGGCCCTTTGGGCTGTGCACGTCCACCGGCGTCAGATCCCGGCGACCTTGAGGTCCGAGCTCTTCGGGGAGGCCGCGTGATGGCCCGGCGCCCGCATCCTAACCAACTCGACCTGTTCGCTAGCGTCACCGAGACGGCCCCCGAGCCCGCGCCCGCGGTGGTCGTCGCCAAGGCGCCTCGTTTGCCTGACGACGAGATCACGCCGTTCGTCGATGCCTCGATCATGGGCGTCGTGCCGGGCCGCACCCCGATGGACGTCGCTCTGATCGAGGCCGGCCTCGCGAACTTCTACTCCCTCTCGATGGGGTACTCGCTGCGAGACGAGACGATGCCCTTCACGCCACGGAGCATCGCCTTCCCGGTGACGCTCCGTCGCGACCGGGCCGGTCGCCCAAACCTTTTCCTATCGACGCCGGCCTGCGCCGACCTGCCGTACGTGCGCAGGGTCGAGGAGGTCACAGGGCTGAAGGCCGTGTGGCCGCCTGACCACGGCGATGCCCACGGGGGTATGTGGCACCACGCCATCGACCTCGCCAACGATGCCGGCTGGGAACGCCTAGCCGGGAGCCTGGAGCACACGGTGATCAGCTACGTGCTCCAGGCCGTCGCCCTCAAGTTGTTCTTGGGGGGAACTGTCGGTCGGGAACGCACGCGCATTCCTCGAACGGATCGGTGTGCCGGAACCCGCCGACGCACGCCCGGCAATCCTCGGCTCGTGGGCGAAGCCGTACGGCGCGTCGGTAACCAACAACTGCCCGCAGGGCTGGGGTGCCGTCCGCGCCGTCGAGCTCGGCTGGGTCACGCCCAAGCGCATGAAGGGCAAGCGCGAGATCGAGGCGGCCTTCACCGAGGCCGGGCTCGCCGCAATCGCCGAAGCGCGGGCCTCGAAGATCGCCGCCTGACCCCCCGAATTAAAATCCGCAAAAATGCGGATTTCCCCGATGTGCCTTTCGTCCGGCCGGGGCAGGATTTCCTCACCACCCACCAAGGAGCACCCGTCATGCCTAGCTTCCGCCAACTCCTCGCCTACGCCATCGCCGCCATCGCCTACGCAGCGCAGGCCCTCGCAACCACGACCAAGCTCGTCTGGCGCGCGGGCAAGTGGGTCGCCGAATCCGTGTCGGCACCCCTCCGCGCGGCTCCCCCGGCGCCCCCCGGTGGCTCCGCCGCCGAGGCCGCGGCCGCCCTCGCCGAAGCGTCCCAGGCCCCGGTCGGAGTCCCCGCCGGCTATCACCACGCGGCCGCCGGATTCGATCCGGCGAAGGACCGCACGATGGAGCAGGCGTACCTGGAGTGGGGCGCCCTGGCCCAGCAGTATGCGGTCTCGCAGGCTACCCCGGACGGCGTGGAGCCCTCCCTCGTTGCCTTGGACGACGCCGCCTACGGCTGGCTGGTGTCGCTCTCGGCCCCGGAACTCCTGACCGTCGCGAACTCGTCCCCGCGGCTGATCGGCCTCCACATGTTCGGTGAGCGCGACCTCGCGGGCCTGTCGATCTGCCCGACGCTGAAGGAGTACGAGCAGGCCAAGCTGATGAAGGCCGAGGCCAAGCGCTTCGCTGCCGCCCAGACCGCCGAGAACCGGCAGGTCACCGCCGACATCCTGCAGGATCTCGTCGACAACCCGACCTGGGGCCCCGCACCCGCCCACGCCTGATCGGCCCCGCCACCGGAACGACGAAGCCCGCCCTGGTCACCCGGGGCGGGCTTTTTTCGTGCCTCGTCGCAGGGGGGGCGACATATTGTCGAATACGGCTCTGACCTGAAATTTCCTGTTCCGACTTTCCCTGTGCGCACGCGGTAGCATCACGTGCGCACACGGTAGCACGTCGTCATGCCGTGGAGCCCCGTACGTACGCGGCCCCGGGGGCGTACGTCACGCGCGGCGGGCGTTCGTACGGCGGGCGGCAGTCACAGCGACCCGGACGGCCTCAGCCCGGCGCACCTTGGCGAGCTCGGCCTTGAGGGCGGCGTTCTCGGCGCGGAGGGCGGCGAGCTCGCGGCGGTCCCGGGCCATCGCCTGGCCGACGGTGGCGAGGTGCTCGACGGTGACGGCATCCTCGTGGGCGGCCCGGGCGGCGGCAACGCGAGCCTCGCCCAGGGCGAGCCCGTTCTGGTGGGCGATGGCGAGGCCGGCAGCTAGGCTGTAGGCGCCGCGCTCGAAGGTCTCCGCAAAGTTCTCGCCGCGCATGGGGGCCTCCTGTGGACCGGCTGTGTCCAACAAGAGATCGCCATCCCGATTCCGTTGTCGAGAGTCCCTCGCACGCTGTGGTTACCGATCTCCTGGCCGCATGTGGAGAACCCCGTCACGTGCGGGCCAACTCGGAGACAGGCTGCAGGCTGGCGTTCGTATGGTGAATGAGCGTCCCGTTACACCTAGGCTGTGCAACGAATGCTCGGACTTGCGTAACGCTTTGTTGAAAGTCTGAATCAGCCCTGTCCGATGACGAGGAAGCCCATGATGTCGGCTCGAAATCGTCTGTCGAACGAAACCCAGAGATCGGTTTGCGAAATCGAGGTGCCGGTAGAGCAAGTCGCGGCTGCCGAGGTCCCGATCTGACCATGCTCACGGTGTCGGCGGTAAGGCGCCCTCCGGCTGCATGCCGTTGGCCGTAGACGCCCCCGATGCCCCGCCTGGCGAGGCGTAGAGGCGCCTGAACCTATCGTGGTTCTCCAAGGCCTTCGGCCGGTAGGAGCCTGATCCCGCGCATTGGACAACGGAGGCGAGGCCGAAGCGTTCGACCACCGTCGGATGCACCGGCGCGTCGTGTACGATGGTTCGGACCGGGGCCTCCCAGTTCCATGATACGGAGAACGGTCGAAGGAACCGTGGGATCGACCGTTCGATGGTATCGTGCATGCTGGCGATCTCGCAGTGCTGCACTCCGTCGGCGGACGGGTAGAGGTGTAGCGTGGGGTTGCCGGTGGCGTCGCCGGGCGCCCGCAGCCCTTCCAACATTAGGCCGTCTGGGATCCTGGTCGCTTCCTCGATCATCCACTTCAGCGGTATGTCGGAAAGGCGGGACTCAGTCTTGGGATAGCTTCCTCCGATATCCGAGTGATTGCCTGCGAACCAGATTTGGACCAGTCGCGCCGGCCCTTAGGGATGCGCCGGCGCGACGGGCTGCAATCCGCCCCATGCCACCCGGTCGAAGTCCTTGCGGGTCTCGTCGATGGCGTTGGCGGACCGAGCGTAGCGGACGAAGCGGCTCAGGAGGCGGTCGAAGTTCTCTCCCTTCCATTCGGCCATGTGGGTGCGAACGTCGCCGGGGTTCGGAAAATCGCGGATGACCTTCCTGCGGATGAGCCAATTACGCCGCCACAGGTAGGCGCCGCCGGTGAGCATGAAGGCAGGCAGCAGCAAGGCGAAGGCCGCATCGAACCGGACGCCCGGATAGAGGTGGAGCAGACCGGCAACTGCGGCGGCCGGCAGGAGGCCCAGCACTGCGGTGCCCAGTGCAGCCCCGACGGCCAGGCCCGCTTGGAGGAGGAAGCGCCGCAGGCCCCGCGCACCGAGGGCGGCCACGGTGTCGAAGACCCCGACGAAGTAGGGGGCCGCATTCGAGCGTTCGGGCTCCCCGGTCTCATGTGCCGAGCCGTAGCGGTCTCGGAAGCGCCGTGCGAGTTCTTCCCTTTCGGCCTCGTACAGCTCGCGCTCATGACTGGCGCCGTGCTCAAACACCGTATCGACGGCCTCTTGCGCGATGTCGCGCGCTGCTTTCCGGAATTGCGGGACGGCGGAGCCGTCCGGCATCCGAGTCGGGACGCCGCAAAGCCTCAGGAGGTTCGCCACGCATCGGGCGGTGTATGCGCCGCGACTGAACCCGATCAGGAATATGCGGTTTCCGGGTCGGTGGTGGTCGATGATGAACTCGTAGCAATCGACGATGTTCGCGTTAATGCCGCGGCCCGTGACCGACGCCAGGAGCTTCTGAACGAACCGGACCGGGGCGGTCATGGCGGTGGCCCCGATGTCGGTGCCGAGGCCCGGGTCGTAGAACGAGACCTGGTCGGCCGGGTCGATGGAGTTCTCCGGTCCCGTCCTGGCGAGCCGGTACATCTTGTAGACGTTGCTCACCCTCTGCTCTGGCCGGACACCGCCATCCTGGCCGGTGCCGTCCGAGAAGATCACGATGTTCCTGCCCATGCTCAACCCACTCGCTCGGTGCTCGGCACGTCGAACATCCCAAGCGTCAGGCGCGATTCCAGACGGTGGTCCAGGAGCGCCTGGAAGATATCTCGGCCGCTTTCCACCGAAGGCACGATCCGACCCGCATCGTCGAAGGCGATGGCCAAGTTCATCCGCGCATGCTCGGCGAGCAGCCGTTCCATGAAGGCTGCATCCTTGTAGAGGCCCTTCTGCTGGATCGCGACGGCCCGCCGCAGATGGATCCTGTTCGTCCCTACATAGTCGTTCAGGGGACCGAGATCGGTGAAGATGCCGGCGAAGGCGGGCTCCGCCTTCAACGCCAAGAACGCCGTCTCGTGGCCCACCTTGTAGGACAGCACCGACTCAAAGTGAGGCTTGCTTCTGACGAAGACCCGGTCTTCGAGCACGAAGAAGTCGAAGTCCGGACGGATCGAGAAGCCCGGTTTCTCTTCGAGGTCCAGTTCCTCGTCGTTGAAGAACATCCTGATGACGCCCGTTGTCCTTCGCGTCGACCACGAGGCATCGGTCTTGCGCACGGCCAGCAGCGTCCTGCCGTCGTGGACGAACTTAGCCACGCAGAAGACGCTGTTGGCGAGATCCCGTATCCCTCGGACCTTGCGGGCCGGCGTGGGCTCGGCGACCGCCTCGGAGATCAAATGCGCATGGGTCTCGTCAGCCTGGACCGTCAGGGCGCTGGCCTCGTTGTTCTGAGCGAGAATGTCGTACTCGATGGTTTCGGCGATCGGTTCGAGGCATTTGACGACGGCGCCGCGCAACCTGGTCGCCAGTTCGTCGGTGATGCCGACCCATCGGCCCGAATACCTGGGGCGTCCCTCCCCGCCGGGGGCCGTCTTGAACAACCAGACCGAGACCCCCGCCGAGGCCAGGTCGAACGCCTTCAAGTCCGCGAGCGTGGTCATCCCCGGTCGTCCCCCCCGTCGTCTCTCACGACCATCACGTCCTGCAGGCCGCCTTGGTAGTAGCTCCGCTCGGGCTCCACGACGACCTTCGAGAGCATCCGCCCGACGTGGGTATTGCCGCCGCCCTCGTATATGTATTTGACCTCGAACAACTTCCAGCCGAACGCGGCCAGGACGGGATTGAGGACGATCTGCCCGGACCTGTAGGTGATCCAGAATATCCAGATCAGGAACACGGCGAACCCGATGAGCTTGAGGGGCTGATCGTATTCGAGGCTGATGAAGGAGACGACGTAGGGGATCACGTAATTGATGAGATCGGCGGGGATGTGCTTGCTCTCTGTCACCCTCACGCGATGTGGGGTCCGCACGAGGCGAAGGGCGAGGAAGGTGACCGCCATGCCCGTCGCGCAGATCGCCACCGCCGACAACGACCAGATCGGGTTCTTGAGGGGGCTCGCGCATTCCAGGGCGACCATCGTTGCCACCGGGCAGATCCCCCGTTTCACGGGCCCGACGTCTAAGTCCTGGGCGAGCAGGATCACGCTGAGCGGTAGGTACGACCCGAGATAGATCGCGACCGCGACGAGGATCCTGAGCTGCATTCCCTTTGTCTCTTGACGGTCCGTGTCAGCTCGACCCGGTAGAGGACCGCTCGATAAGCACTGGATCGGATCCTAGATGGGGCTAGGCGTGTCTGATTTCGACCTGTCGGACGCTGTTTGCCCGCCCGCCACCGGTCGTGGAGAGCGGGCGGCCAGGACGTGCTCGCCCGGCAGGCGGGCCGGCCCGGCGGGCTTTGCGAGCGGCGTCGCCCCCACGGTCGGCGGCGGGGGGAACGGCGGCGGTCCGGTCCCGGCCGGGCGCAGAGCGGCGCCATTACCAGGGCCGCTAGCAGGGCGTAGACGATGCAGGTGTCGCGCCATCCGACATGGATGTTGAGAAAACGCATCGCCGGCCAGCACAGGGTGATGTCGAAGCCCAACGCGATCGCGATCTGCGTCATCGCCCCGTGGGCTGAGGCGCCGTAGGCTTGCCCGATGGCGGCGATGAGCGGATCGTAAAATGCCACCGCCATGCCCGCACCGATGACCGCCCAGGCGAGGAGGAAGACTGGCAGGTTCGGAGAGACCGCCATCATGATCTGGCCAGCGGCGATGACGAGGGATCCGGCGACCAGTACGGTCCGGCCGCCATGCTGTCGGATCATCCGCCCGTCCCAGGGCGAGAGGAACCCGGAGATCAGGATCGCGAGTAAGAGGGCGCCGACGACCATGCCCTGCGACCAGCCCGTGGATTGGATGATGGGATTGGCCAGAGCCGCGATGAGGAAGAACGAGCCGCCCCACAGGATGATCTGCGTCACGCCGAGGGCTACGTTCTTGGGCAGCGTCGATCCGAGGAATTTCACCGGAGAAGTTGCGGGAGACGTCGTCGACACAGGGGATTTGCTCCGCATTCCGGCCGATCCGTCGTCTGGCCCTGAGGATCGTGGTCCGTCGAAGACGTCGCGCCTCCGTTGCCGGCGACCATCGAAGCGGCCAGGTCGGACGCGATGGTTCACCTTGACCTGGAACCCATCGTCCGCGCGGGCTAGCATGTTCGTGAGTTTGGATTGCAGCGTGGAAGAACGCATGCCTGTCCCTGAAGAGACCAGGCTTTGCCTATCGAGTGACCGGAATGGATGGGCCGCCTGATACTGCCGTAAGCATTGGAGCACACCGTCAGGTGCCGGGTAGCGTCGCCGCATCCCATATCGGTCTCCACCATCGCGATGCGGTCCGCCTGCTCTTCATCCTGGCGCTGGGAAGCGAGGAGGCGGGGGATGGTGAACGCATCTTCCGCGGCGAGAAGCGGGCGATGGCCATCGATTTCCTCGTCCGCTACCCGGACTATCTCGCAGACGAGCTCATCACCCGATACGAGACCAAGTCCGATCAGGAAGCCCTAGACGCCGCGGTCGCGATCTTCGATGCGGATGAGCCGGATGAGCGTACGGTCGCGATGGTGCGTTGGCGACGTGGCGCCTTCCAGAACATCGAGATGCCGCTGTCGATCCTGACGGCATACGGCTTGGTTCGGCCCTTGCGGCAAACCGCCGGCCAGCGCCGGCACGACTTCGTGGTCCTGCCGGCGGCGTTCGCCTTCATCGAACGGATCGAGCGCGAGCAGCCCACCTTGCGATGGTACAGGTCGCGCGTCGACCTCGTGATGACCCTGACGGCCTTCCGCAGTGGGTCCGACCTGAAGGGGGACCAGTACCTCCATCCCGAATACCGCGATGCCCGCCATGGGACGGAGATACCCTCCATCAAGGAGCGTGTTCTCGACCGACTCAAGGCGATCAGGGGACGACCATGACCACGCAAGCCACCGCAGCGGAATGGGTCGAGTCCATCGCCTGCAAGGCGTCGCTGCCGATCCCGACCGTTCAGGAGATCCTGGACCGACACGGCGTTGAGCCGCAATCCACGCTTCCGCGCAGGAAAAGCCTCCGCATCCGGTCCGTCACACTCGAAGGGGTGAAGGAGGGCACTTCCGCCGACGGTCCGTTCGCCAAGACGTTCACATTCGGACCGGGCCTCTGGGCCATCGTCTCCGACCAGAATTCCCGCGGGAAGTCGACGCTCCTGAACGTGATACAGGGCGGTATCCGAGGGAACATCCACGACCGCATCAAGCCGGATGTCTGGCGATGGCTCAGCCGTGCCGCGGTGATCTTCGAAGCCAACGGCATCGGTCATCGCCTCCTCGTCACCAAGGACGCCGGCGACACTGACAAGGATGCGGTCGGGACGTTCTGCCGTGAGCAGGACGAGGCATGGCTTCCGCTGTTCGAAGGCACTGTCGGCAAGCCCCTTGAGCGCGCGGTCGAGGACGCGATGCTGGCCGAGTTCGGCTTTGCGCGGTTCCATGCCCACAACGAAAAGGACGGCAGTCACACGCACGGCTGGCCGGTGATCGCCTCCGCGTTGTTCGTCGAGGGGCCGGGCAAGGCGGTATTCGGCGAGTTGCTGATCGACGCCATCCCGCTTCGCCTGCTCCAGATGTTCATGGGCCTGCCGTGGGTCAGCACCTACACGGCCGCGTCGACGGCGCTCAAGCGGCTCAAGGCGACGAAGGTCGAGCGTCCATCGACGTCCGGCGGCTTGAGGGAGAGGCTCCAGGCCCGGCTCGAAAAGGTGGAATCCTCATTGGAGTCCGCACGTGGACGGGTCCGCCCCGGGATGGTGCGCGCCGACCTTCGAGCCATGATGCTGCATGAGGACGGTCGTCTCCTCGGCCTGCGCGAGCAGGTCGAGGCGAAACGGCAGGACGCGTTCAGGCTTGAGCGTCAGTTGCAGGGTGCGACCACCACACTCGCCGATACGCGACGGGCGCTGCAGCAGCTCAAGGACGACCGGGCGGCCGGGGTGGTCCTTCGCACCTTGCGGCCGGTCTGCTGCCCCTCGTGCGACGCTGGCATTGACCATGACCGGCACGCCCGGGCCGGAGAGGGATCGACCTGCGCACTGTGCGGCACCCGCGAGACCCCGGCCGAGGACGAGGACGGTCTGCGCCTTGAGGAACTGCAGCATGACGCTAACGACGTTGCGGCCGCCGTCGCCGAGCTCCGTCTGCAATCTGAGGGCGCGCAGGCATCGCAGCGCGGGGCGGAGCAGGATCTGGGAAAGGCCATCGCCGCCGTACGTGCCCTCGAAGCCGAGTTGAGGAAGGACGACACGGCCGACCTGGAATTGGAGATTCGGGGGTTCGAGGCCCAGCGCGAGCAACTCATGGCCCTGATCGCCGCCGAGCAGGAGGAGGAGGTCGAGGAGCAGGCCGCCGACGACATCGGCCAACACGACGAGACCGTGCTCAAGGTCGCCGAGGATGTTACCAAGGATCTCTACGACGACCTGGCACGGGAGATCCTCGCCGACGTTTCGCGGGAGATCACCGAACTCTCCCGCTCCTTCGGGGTCCAGAACATCGAGAGCATGGATTTGGGTACGGGGGGTGCGATGCGCATCATGCAGGGTCATGCCCTGACGAGCTTCGGGAAGCTTTCCCCAGGTGAGAACCTGCGCGTCCGGATCGCGGCGGCGCTCGCCGTGATCGAGGTGTCACGGCAACGCATGTACGGTCGGCACCCGGGCTTGCTGGTCCTCGACAGCCCCGGCGCGCAGGAGATGGCACCAGCCGACTTCGCCGCGTTGCTGTCCCGCGTGCACGAGGCTATCGAGAGCGCGGGGGACATCCAGATCATCGTCGGCGCCCGCGCGGAGTCGACACTCCTGGATGTTGTCCCATGCGATCACGTGACCCACGCTGAAGGGGACCGATTCCTTTTCTGAACCCGGGAGCCCTGGTGTCGTCCGAACTGATCCAGCGCCTTCTGGACGAGTGCGACCCCACCGACCTCGGAGACGTCTCGTCCGACGAGCTTGCAGCGGCGGCTGCCGGGCATTCGACGGAGGTTGAGGGTGCACGGCTCTTCGTCGCGTTGGCCATGCATCCGCGCGCCGATGCGACCGCGGCGGCCCTGATCGTCCTGGTCCAAAACGCTGACATCCTTGCCATGATGGAGATCGCGTCGTGGTTCGGCCGCGGCGGCCAGGTCGCGGCGCCGCAACGGTCCGGGCTTGGCCAGGCGTTCCTCGGACGGGCAACCGACAGGTCGGTTGACTACGGTACCCGTTCCCAGGCGCTGAAGGCGGCGATGATCTTGGCCCAGTCGGAACGGGCACTGCTCCGGCGTTTACAGGCCGTCCTCCTCGAACTCGACCCTTCCGACGAAGGCATCTACCTCAGACATGCGACCAGGATCACCGGGGCCGTACTCGGCCACGAACCGGCGGACGATGACCTCCGTAACAAGCTGACGGAGCTCACGGATGTCCAGGATGCCGAGGACGAGGCTGCTGTCGAGCTTGGCCTCGACGCCCTGAGAGCCGGGCTCGACGCTACCACGCCGGAGGCCGCACTAAGCGCTTTCGGGGCGGCACGGGACTGGTTCGCGCGTGCCGAGGACGCGACGGAGGTGCGTCTCGACGCGCGCCTCTACCGAACTTGCCTGGACATCTTGCTCGCCTTCCACGAGGGCCGAACCAGCGACGACCTCCCCGACAGGATCGCGTCGGTGACACGATCCGCCTTCGAGTACACCGCATACCTTACGGATGGCGACTGGCATCCAGAGACATCGTCCTGGCTTGCCTCGAAGGACCTCGAACGCGTCCATTGGACCTCGCTGGCGCTCCGCCTCGGATCGCTCGTGGACAAGGTCTCCCGTTCGGCCTGGCTGAAGGTCGCCGCGGTCATGGAGGACGAATTGCTCTCCATCTACGCCGCAAGCCGCAGCATGTTTCGACGCAGCGCGGACGGGGGACTGGAGCAGGTCGTACGGCCACGGATCGTCGGTGCCATGCAGGGGGAACTGCGCTCCCTCGACATCCTGGATCACTGGATCGCGGAGAATTCCGGGTCCGCCTCCCTGCCGGACGCCAAGTCCCTCTGGGACCTCGTGGGGGAGGCCCGCGAGGCCATTGTCGGCCACCGCCCTTCCGGGGCGGCGGCCGGGAGCTCACCGACCGCCGCCATCCTTGAGCGCCTGCCCGAACCGATACGCGAGACCGTCTCGGCCCGTATCGAGGCGGACGCCTTGTCCTTGCTCGACGAGAGCGTCTCGCGCACGGTCGACGAGGTCCTGGCACGGGCCACCACCGCCTTAATGTCCAACGTCGACTACAGGGAGAAGCCTGATGCCCGGCAGTTCTTCGACGTCCTTCTCCTGGACGTCACGCGTTTCGTGGTGTCGAGGTACAACCTGAGCACGGCCACGTTCCCAGGGGTCGCCTATCTCTTCAACAGGGATAAGGCCAATCCGCCGCTGGAGGCCGACCTCCAGCACGATCTCGTCAACTACCTCATGGGCTCAAGGCTCGCCGATATCTGCCGACCTGAAGCCCGCGACCTCGGGGGTGGCCGCGTCGACGTCCTATTCACCTACAAGTGGTTGAAGACGACATCCGAACTGAAGCGGTCCTTCCCGAAGCTCACCTCGGGCGAGCTCGTCGATAGGTACGGTCCGCAGGCCATCTCGTACCAGGGAACGAACGTCGCTCTCTCCATGCTCATGGTCCTCGACCTGTACGACCGCGCCGGAGCCCAGGCCGACATTCGCGACCAGATCGACGTGCATCACCGGACGGTGGCCGATAGCTCCGTGGAGAGCGCAGTCGTACTTTTCCGTGTGCAGGGCCGGCGACAGACCCCCTCGGACGTCACCAAAGCTGCGCTGACGTCACCTCGGGCCAAGCCAGGTGTGGTGGCGCCTGCTCCCATGCAGTGATCTGAGCCATGACAGGTGGATCGGGGAAAACATCGATTCCATTCTCGATATTCCCTCTCATTGCGACCTTGAGCACCGCACCCCGCTCGCGGTCGATCTGACCGAGCATCGGCAAAGCCCGTTGCCAAGCCGCCAGGAGTACGTGGTCGATTTTGACGACCCAGGCTTTGGGAAGCTGTTAGCTATCCCTGAAGGTCTTCCTAGGGCCGTGTGGGCACGCTTCCATCAGCTCTCGTGTTTCGTTCGCCGCGGCGCACCAACCGCACGAATCTTGGATGTCGTCTCAGCCGACCTCACCTTGGCCCCATGGACACCACGTTCGACGTCATCATCGTAGGGGGAGGCGCCGCCGGCATCGGCGCCGCGCGGCGGCTCACGGCCCAAGGCTCGTCGACCTTGCTGCTTGAGGCGTCGCCGCGTCTCGGCGGCCGCGCCCACACGCAGGACCTCGGGGGCTACCCGCTCGATCTCGGCTGCGAGTGGCTCCACTCGGGCGACCGCAACGCGTGGGTGGGCATCGCCGAGGCGTCCGGCTTCCCGGTGGACCGAGGCGATCCGCCATGGGCGAAGGCGCATCCCGGCAACGTCCAGGACGAGGACGACGAGGAGGCGGCGCAGAGGGCGTTCGGCGACTGGGAGGAGCGGCTCCGCACGGTGGCGGCTGGCAGCGACCGGGGCAGCGACGCCCTTGAGCCCGGCGGCTCCTGGAACGCCTACGTCCGGGCCATCGCCGGCTTCATGAGCGGCGTCGCGCCCGAGAGGATCTCCGCCACGGACTACCTGGCCTACGACGATGCCTCGACGGGCCGGAACTGGCACCTGCCGCTCGGCTACGGCACGCTGGTCGCCGCCAGCCTGCCGTCCTCGACGGCGTTGCGGCTCGCCACTCCCGCCCAGCGGATCGACCTGACGGCGGACGGCGTCGCGGTCACCACGCGCGCGGGCACCGTTCGCGCCGGCGCCGCCATCCTCACGGTCTCGACCACGGTCCTGGCCGGCGACGCGATCCGCCTTCCATCCGGGACGGACCCTTGGCGCGAGGCGGCCGCCGCCTTGCCTCTCGGTCGCAACGAAAAGATCTTCCTGGAGATCGGCCGCGACGCCGCGTTCGAATCCGACGTGCATGCCTACGGCAACCTCCACGACCCGCGGTCCGCCGCCTATTCCATCCGCCCGAACGGATGGCCGGTGATCGAGGCTTTCCTCGGGGGCGAAGGTGCCCGGATCGTGGAGGAGGACGGCCCGGCCGCGGGCTTCGCCTTCGTCTCGGCCGAGTTGGTGTCCCTGTTCGGGAGTGACGTGGCGTCGGCGATCCGACCGCTCGCGGTGACCGCCTGGAGCCGGATGGCATCCATCGGCGGGGCCTACAGCTGCGCCCTGCCGGGCCGATCCCAGGCGCGGGCACGGCTGGCTCAGCCCTTCGAGGACAGGCTCTTCTTCGCCGGCGAGGCGACGCACCCCTTCGACTTCACGACCGCCCACGGGGCCCACGACAGCGGGCGACGGGCCGCCGACGAGGCGTTCGCGGCGCTTCGGGAGAGGCGCGGCCTCGTGCTGCGAGGATCAATGGCCGCCGCGGAAGCACGAGCGGCTCGGTAGCGATCCATCCCGATGGCGTAACGCCTCGACCGGCAGGGCAACCGCCGACGCCGCCATCGCTTTCGTGGCCGGAACACCAGCAAGGTCCGCCGCCTTGCCCCACGCGGGGCATGTCCCGCACGGAAGGGCATCCGCGATGCAGGGCTATGCAACCTCGTTCGGTCTCGGCCTCGTGGCCGGAATGCGCAACATGACGGCGTGCGCCGCCTTGGCCTAGGCCGCGTCGGAGGGCCGGACACGCGGAACCCTCATCCCAGGCGGCTCCGGTGCCCGCACGCTCGCAACGGCGGCGGCGGTCGCCGAGATGGCGGGGGACAAGATGCCGTTCGCCCCCGACCGTCGCATCCCGCCGTCCTTCGCCTTCCGGCTTGCCGTCGGAGCGGTCGGCGGATGGGCGTTGGCCGGTCGCCGTGCGTCGCCCCAGGTCGGGGCTTTGGCAGGCATGGCGGGCGCAATCGCCGGGACGCTCCTCGGCCGGGCCGCCCGCGGTCCCGACTCCCGCACCACCCCCGGACGCGCCAAGGGCCTCGCCGAGGATGCCGCCGCCGTCGGCCTAGCCGTCCTGGTGGTGTCCTCGGCCGAGCGCCATCCCCGGACGACCGGTGCGGTTTCCGGCGCTCGTCGTACCTAGGGGCCCCGTGGCTCGCTTTCCGATGCAGGGTCGAGCTGTTCCTTCCCGGTGATCCGGGGTCGGCGCGGGCGACGGGGTTGCGGGCGGGAGTGATCTCGGACGGGGCGCCAACGGTCGGAAACGCCGGGGTGACCATTGCCCGCGGTCGTGTGTGGGAACGCGCCTCGTCCGAATGGGATTTGGACAGCGACCGGGCCCGACCAAGTTCGCGCCGGCCGCGGCCATGGCCCGGCATGGATCACCCTCCCCAGGATATGTTGATGACAGACGCACGGAACCATCGCGTGGCGATGCAGGACCCCCGCACCCAGTATCCGCAGCCTCCGTTCAAACGTCAGCCGCAGGAGGCGCCGGGCCTCGCCGGGGCGATGGACCCGAAGCCCGACCACGGCGAGACGAGCTATGTCGGCCACGGTCGCCTCGCCGGCCGCAGGGCCCTGGTGACCGGCGCCGACAGCGGCGTCGGTCGGGCCGCAGCCATCGCCTTCGCCCGAGAAGGGGCGGATGTCGCCCTGAGCTTCGTCGAGGCCGAGATGCCGGACGCGCGCGAGGTGGCCAAGCTGATCGAGGCCGAGGGTCGCAAGGCGATCCTGCTGCCCGGTGACATCACCGACAAGGCGTTCTGCGAGACCCTGGTGCACAAGGCCGTGGTCGAACTCGGCGGCCTCGACATCCTGGTGAACAACGCCGGCAAGCAGACCAACCAGACGGATATCGGCGACATTACGGACGAGCAGTTCGACCGGACGCTGAAGACCAATCTCTACGCGATGTTCTGGATCACCAAGGTGGCGATGCCGCTGCTCCCGGCGGGTGCGTCGATCATCAACACGGCATCCGTGGTGGCCTACAACCCGCCCAAGATCCTGGTCGACTACGCGACCACGAAGGCCGGCATCATCGCGTTCACGAAGGCACTGGCCAAGCAGTCCATCGAGAAGGGGATCCGGGTGAACGCGGTGGCGCCGGGACCGTTCTGGACCGCGCTGCAACCGTCCGGCGGCCAGCCGCAGGAGGCGGTCGAGAAGTTCGGGTCGGAGGTGCCGTTGGGTCGACCGGGGCAGCCGGTGGAGCTCGCGCCGATCTATGTTTTCCTGGCTTCCCAGGAGGCGAGTTTCGTGACCGGCGAGGTCTACGGCGCCACCGGCGGCAACGGCACCGCATAGGTCACGTCACGCCCGACGGATTGGCTGATCCATCCGGAATGAACGACGCGCTACCCTGGGCGGCAGAGACCGACCCAGGGGGGTTGCCGTCGGGGACGAGCCATCGCTCCCCGCTCCCGTTCACTTCAAGGGGTCGTGCCCCCAATTCATCAGCGACAGCCGCCAGGGCGAGTCCTTCACCTCATCCTTGTCCTTCGGGCCACCCTGCTTGAGGTGCCGATGGACGTAACCGACGACCTTGCGCATGTGGTCGTAGTCGTCATCCGACAGGTCGGCCTTCTTAGCGTTCAGGATCTCGACGATTCGCCGGCCTTCCTGGTGGCCGGTCGCCTCGCCGCCGTCCTTCTTCTGGCCGACGGACCGGCTGTCGTCGCCCTTCAGGTGCTTCTCCAACGCCGAGGCCGTCATGTTCACGACCTCCTTGAACTCCCTGTAGGTCGCCTCGTGGTCCTCCTTGGCCATTCGTGAACTCCTGATCGACGGACGATGGTTGCGACCGCCCCGCAACTAGGTCGGTGCCAGGCATGAACGCACCGGACGTCGAGTCGGGTCCCGGTCGTAGACGACAGCTGGAGTCTCCAAGCCGTAGGGTCGGGGCAGGGAGCCCTATGGACAGTCCTCTGCTTGGATGACCGCATCGTTCATCAGGAGTTGAGCACATCGAATTCCGCCGTCGCGCACGCATGGGGTGTCGGACCTGAAACTTTCGGCAGTCCGGTCCCGTAACGATGCGCGAGAACGGAATCGCGCCCAGGCCACAGGCCTTGATTTGAGTGCGCGATACCTACTGTCTATCCATCATAGTATAGAAAATAATCTCCCCGTTTCTGAGGGAACAACAATACAATCATGCTGTTGTCCCGTGGGTTGGATAAGATGTTCACCTGTACAGGAGATATTGCATGAAGACGTTCACCCTTGCGCTGACCGCACTGACCGCCCTTGGCGGCATCGCCCTCGCTTCAGGTTCGGCAAACGCCGCGCCGATGTCCGCTAACGGCATGCAGACCGAGAGCGGCGTCACCCAGGTCCGCATGATGCAGGGCGACCGGATGATGATGAAGAAGCGCATGATGCGGAAGCAGATGATGAAGCGCCGCATGATGAAGAAGCGGATGATGAACCGCGGGATGTGATCCCAGGCGCCTTGCGCTTCCGGAGGTCCCGATGCGGGGCCTCCGCCCCGGTGGCCATGAGTTCGAGGACGACCGTTTGGCTCGAACCTACCTCACCAGATCCGCTCCCGAGACCGGCGAGGTCGAGCGCCGCCGTTGGATGTTCCGGCACCCCGTCGTCATCCGCGTCACGCACTGGGTCAACGCGGTCTGCCTCCTGGTGCTGCTGATGAGCGGCCTGCAGATCTTCAACGCCCATCCGGCCCTGTACTGGGGCAAGGTCTCGACCTTCGACACCCCGCTGATGGCGATGTCCTCCAGCGAGGACGATCCACTGAGAGGCGTCACGAACGTCCTCGGGCACACCTTCGACACCACCGGCTGGCTCGGCTCGTCGCCGGGCGCCGACGGCGAGGCGGCCGACCGCGGCTTCCCGGCCTGGGCCACCCTGCCGAGCGACCAGGACCTCACCGGCGGTCGCTCCTGGCACTTCTTCTTCGCCTGGGCCTTCGTCCTGAACGGGCTCGCCTACCTGCTCTACGGGCTGGTCAGTGGACAGCTTCGATTCCGGGTGATCCCCTCACGTGACAAGATCCGGCACTTCGGCGCGTCGGTGTGGGAGCACATGACCCTACGTTTCCCGCAGGGGAACGAGGCCAAGCGCTACAACGTCATCCAGAAGCTCACCTACCTCGTCGTGCTGTTCGTGCTCCTGCCGGTGCAGGTGCTGGCCGGGCTCGCGATGTCGCCGGCGATGGACGCGGCGTTCCCGTTCCTCCTGACGCTCTTCGACGGTCGCCAGTCGGCGCGCACGGTCCACTTCGTGGTGGCGGCCCTGCTCGTCCTGTTCGTCGTCGTGCACGTCGCCCTCGTCCTGCTCTCGGGCTTCGGGAACAACATGCGCGGCATGCTCACCGGCTGGTTCGTGATCGAGCGCAAGGTCGAGCCGGCGCCCGTTACCGGGGAGACCCGGGCATGAGCCGCATCCTAAGCCGACGCGCCCTCCTGACCGGGGCTTCCGCCGCGGCCGCGGCGGCCATGCTCGGCGGATGCGACCGGCTGGGTAACGCAGCGTGGTTCCAACGCACCCTCAAGTCCGGCGAGGACGCCAACCTGTTCGTCCAGCGCCTGCTCCTGACCGACCGCACGCTGGCGCCCGAATACGCCGAATCCGACATCTCGCCGTGGTTCAAGCTGAACGGCACCGAGGACCCGCCGGACAAGGCGTACAAGGCCCTGGCGAGGGGCAAGTTCGCCAAGTACCACCTGGAGGTCGACGGTCTCGTTGAGGCGCCCTTCAGGCTGTCGCTGGCCGAGCTCCGCAAGCTACCGGCGCGCACCCAGGTCACCCGGCACGATTGCGTCGAGGGGTGGAGCGCCATCGGCAAGTGGACCGGGGTGCCGCTAGCCGACCTCCTGACCCGGGCCAAGCTGAAGCCCGAGGCGCGCTACGTGGTGTTCCACTGCGCCGACACCATGGACCAGGGCGAGGACGACGGTGCGGCCGACACAGCGCAGGATGGCGGCCCCGACGAGGCGGTCCCCGCGGGCAACGCCAACCCGGCCATGACCAAGCAGTCGGGCGGCGGGGAGAGCAGGAAGAGTTCCGGCGGCCAGCAGGCGTCGGAGGACACCGCGGCCGGCGGCGGATCGCCGGTCCGATACTACGAGAGCATCGACCTCGTGGACGCGTTCCACCCGCAGACGATCCTCGCCTACGACATGAACGGCACGGCGCTTCCCGTCTCGAACGGCGCCCCGCTGCGCCTCCGCGTCGAACGCAACCTCGGCTACAAGCAGGCCAAGTACGTGATGCGCATCGAGGTGGTCGAGGGCTTCGCACACATCGGCGAGGGCAAGGGCGGGTACTGGGAGGACCAGGGCTACGCCTGGTATGCCGGCATCTGAGGTGGCAGGGACGTGCCGTCGACGTTCACGCGGGACCTAGATCCTCGCCATTTCCGAGGCGACGTCCAGCAGGGTTTCCCCGGTCACGTCGGGTCCCTT